>DAIRWA010000112.1:0-5889 GCA_036802545.1 Bacillota bacterium
AGGGCTCCGGTGTTTTGGCCGGAGCCCTTATCAGACCCACGGGCGAGTGGGCTGTTAGCGATCTACCGGTAACCGTCGGAATCGGGCTTGTTGTACCGATGCCCGGTCACCATGACTAGTTACGAGGATTCCGAGGCTAGGTATGATGCTGACTGCCATTCGCTTTAGATCTCGCGCCTGCCGGGATTCCCCCATGGTATCCGGCAATTCCCTTCGATATGGGCGGTAACCTTGTTCGCGCGGTTCACTCCTGAAATGGAAGGGGAGGCGCGTCGATGCCCTCTGGGATCGGGCTCCTGTAGGTCCTGCCATTAAGCCGCCTCTTGAACTCGTCCCACGCCGCCTGACGAAGTTCCGGAGAAGCGACGAACTTGGCGCCTGCGATCCCCAAGGTTTTGGCCGCCAGGAGCATGCCCTTGTGGCCGATGCTCATACCTCCGCAGGAAGTGACCGCCCAGCTGTGCCCAGGAATGCCTAGCGTGTAGCATGCCGAGCTGAATTGGCCGGTCGGCACTACCCAGGAGACATCGGCGACATCAGTCGAGCCACGGCCCGGCCTTTCTTCCTGATCGCCAGGAACAATCACGCTGCAAAGCCTGGTTTCCTTCATGTCCGGCACCCTTTTCTTCAGCCGATCTATGGATTGCTCCACCAGGTGCGCGTCAAAGTGAGACTGCATCTCTTCAGCGAACTGGAGTTCTTCATCTGACCACTGGACGGGCCCGAGGTCTTCCAATATCTCTTGGAAAGTGTCGATGATGACATCGTTTAGCAGGAGGTCGGCCGCCCCGCCCTGGAACCGGGGTTCGACTCTAGTTTGAGTCATCATCGCCGCGCCCTTGGCTATTTGCTCCACCCACTCCCACATTCGGTCGAGTTCATCCATGTTAGCGGCTCTAATGTCAAAGAAGTTCTGAGCGTAATCGGGTACCACGTTAGGAGCGCCGCCCCCGTGGGTAATCACGTAGTGAACGCGGTTCTCCGGTCTCATGTGCTCCCGCATCCGCTCGATACCGGCGTTCATCAACTCTACGCCGTCTAGGGCGCTTCGCCCGTTATGCGGGTCGCCGGCAGCGTGGGCTGTCTTTCCGTAGAAGTCAAACTTGTACACCAGGTCTGCCAAGCTGCTGCTCTTGCCGGTGCCATTGCTGTTTCCTGGGTGCCATGTCAAGACGATGTCAGCGTCGGAGAAGACACCGGCTTTTACCATCCATGTCTTTCCGAAGGAGCTTTCTTCGGCAGGTGTTCCGTAATACTTGACCGTGCATTTCAGGTCGTTGGCCTCGGCGAAAGCCTTAAGAGCCACTGCGCCGCCTATGGCCGCCGCGCCGAGTAAGTTGTGCCCGCAGCCATGACCAGGCGTGTCCCTTCCTAGGGGCGACGGGTGTGGCACCGGAGCGTTTGATACGCCGGGCAGGGCGTCGTACTCACCCAGGAAGCCGATGACGGGCTTGCCGCTTCCCCAAGTGGCCACGAACGCTGTCTCCATATTAGCTACGCCGCTTTCAATGGAAAAACCCTGGCTTACCAGGTACTCTTGAGAAACCGCGGCGGACTCTCTCTCGAGCAGGCCGAGTTCGGCGAATTCCCACACTTTGTCCGATACGTGAATGAGCCCTTCTTGATTGTCTTCCACCCAACTGCTAACAAAGTCCCGCATGTCATATCCTCCCATTTGGGGCGCATCTGGCCAGAGCGACGACAGGACTGTTCTCACTCCTAGTCGCATTCTCCCGCGGGGGTGTTGCATGTCTCGTCGTGGTCCGACCCGCCTCTTCCTTGCGAGCATTATAACCTATCCCCTCACCACCGAGGAAAGATATAATCAAGCTATCTAGGACAGAAACCGATGTGGGAGGGCTCAAGATGGCCGGCAAGCGAGGGAAAGGTAGAAAGAGGGCCGCGGGACAAAAAAAGGCCGGCGGCTCAGTTGCCAGAGAAGAGACCAAGAAGCGTTCGCCGTGGTTGATTCCGGGACTGCTTCTGCTGGTGGCGGCTATAGCGGTAGGATGGGCTTTATCCCGAAGACAAAACGAGGGGGCGTATTCGGCTGTGGAAACTGTGAAGATCGAGACCAGCAAGGGAGACATCCTAATGGAGGTCTATCCTGAGAAAATGCCTATTACGGCCAGCAACTTTCTCGACTTGGTGAAGAGAGGCTTTTACGACGGCCTGACCTGGCACCGTGTTGAGGACTGGGTGGTCCAGACTGGCGATCCGCAGGGGACCGGAATGGGTGGCTCCGGGAAGACTATCAAACTTGAAACCCACGATGACCTGAAAAACGTTGTAGGCGCGGTGGCTATGGCCCGTAGTCAAGCTCGAGACTCGGCTTCGTCCCAGTTTTATATTCTCAAGAAAGAGGCCGATTGGCTGGATGGCGACTACGCTGTATTCGGCAAGGTCAATGAAGAATGCATGGGCGTTGTCAATGACTTGGCTATCGGCGACAAGATGAACAAGGTGACTATAGTGCCGAAGACCTAGAGGATACATTATGAGCTGACATGAAAGGAGGCCTGCAGGGGACCGGATTACGCGTCCACCGCAGGCCTCTTCTATTCTTCTGGCGTTTCTAACGATACACCTGACCTATCCTACTCGTCTTCCAGCAAGTCCAGCGCCCATTCGATATCCAGCTGCTTCATCTTTCCGCGGAGTGGCACGCCGGTCTCCTTATCCCAACCCATCATTTCGTAGTAAGTCTGTTTTGCTTCCTCCAGCTGTTCCGGAGTGATTGCCACTCCTTTCAGGGGACCGGAGACGAAGGCTTCGTGAATCCGTTTCGGAAGCTTGTCGTCCGCGGCTGTGAACCCTTCGCGCAGGTTAAAAATCCTGGCCAAGGTTATGGCCCTTTCCCCGACAACGGATACCTCTTGAATCGTGGTGTTCCAACCGGTAGTAGCTCTGATCAACTCCACAATCTTGTCGTATCCCCAGCCCACAAAGTTGCAGAGGCAAACGCAATTGTTGAAGAATTTGTGGGGCAGCTCAGCAGCCAAAATTCGCACTTTCCGGTCGCTTAGGTCATCTGCGGGAATAGGTCCGCCGCCCACTCCCAGAGCATCGTAGGAAGAACTATTCTTGACAAACCCCGTGTCATGGATGTTGTGGCAGTGGTCCGCGCCGGTCGGCGACAAGGCGTATCCGAGGCCTAGCACAGTCTTCAGCCTGGGTTCGTGCATGGGAAGCTCCTGGCCTTTGACCTGGATGGAGTACTGCTCGGCACCCTTTCCGATTTTCTGCGCGGCACGGAGGCTGCCCTCGGCAAGGAGGTCACCGATGCCTTCGCGGTGGGAGATCTTCTCCAGAAGAGTAACCATGGCCTTGCCGTTTCCGAATCTGGCGTCGAGGCCATCCACGTCCTCCTTGCTTAGAATACCGTTTTCGTAGCACTCCATGGCAAAAGCGATAGTCATACCGGCTGATATCGTGTCAATGCCGTAAGTGTTGCATATCTCGTTGCCCTTGCAGACCGCCTCGAGGTCATCAACCCCACACGAGGAACCCAAGGAGCCAAGGGTTTCATATTCCGGGCCGCCGTAACGGGGGTCCACGTTATAGGGGGGGCCCGTTTTGACCACGCGTTTGCAGAAAATCGGACACGCGTAGCAGTTGTCCCTTTTCACCAATACGGTGTCACGCATGGTCTGCCCGGATATCTTTTCATTGCCCTCAAACTGGCCGTACTTGAAGTTCTTTGTTGGCAGCGCCGACTGGGCGTGAAGCGACGTGAGACCGGCCGCGGTGCCCAAGTCTCTCATGCCTGCCCAGTTGGGCTTGTTTTCTGTGGCAAACCACTTGGTCAGCTCCATGAGCTTGCCCTTGTCGGCTGCTGGGACATCTTGGGTGCCACGGACAGCGACCGCTCTGAGATTCTTGGATCCCATAACCGCTCCAATTCCCGTACGGCCGTAGGCGTGGGTGATGTCGTTCAACACGCACGCAAAACGCACCATTTTCTCGCCTGCCGGACCACACTGGGCAACGCGTAGGCGTGGGTCCCCTAACTCTTCCTTTATGATGTCTTCGACTTCGCCGGTTGTCTTGCCCCAGATGGCGCTTCCGTCCCTTATTTCGGCTTGGCCATCGTGCACCCACAGATAGCTGGGCTTTTCTGCTTTCCCTTCGATGATAATCGCGTCGAAACCGGCTTTCTTGAGCTCAGGACCCCAGAATCCGCCGGCCTCGGTGAAACCGATTCCGCCCGTAAGAGGCGACTTGGCACCGACTCCGTTCCTACCGGCCCCTGCCACAGGCTGCCCGTTGATAGGACCTAGGGCGAAGATTACCTTGTTTTCCGGCCCTAGCGGATCAATCCCTTTGGGAAGCTCTGACAGAAGGTAATGTGCGATGAAACCGGTGCCCCCAAAGTACTTACGGTAGAAGTACTCGTCGGGCTCATCTGCACTGATGTTTCCAGTGCTCAGGTTCACGCGGAGTATCTTGCCTGCGTAACCTTTCATCCGCTGATTCCCCCTCACTTAGTCTCTATCCATTATAAGGCGTTGCATTCTGCTCCAAAATCACACTGGCAGACTTTCGTTATCCGCCCTCAACAGGGCTCATTATACCAACTCTGTCTCCCGGGGAGAGAACGTGATCGTCGCCTACCTGCCGATTATCAACCACTATCATCCATACGTCCTCATCGAGGATTTTCAGGCGCTCCAGAAGCTCTCTTACGGTCTCTCCTGGGATGTATGGGGCTATCGCTACGTCGCCCTCAGGCAATAGCCTTTTGCGGCTGCCGTGCGCTTGCACACTGATGGTTTCCATTCGTCGAGCCTCCATCACTATACAATGTTCCGAGATCTAGATTCTCTTCAACTGCCCATTTTCCTGTTTCATTATGTCCAAAGCGGGATGTAAGAAAACCGTACGCATTAGGTAGACAAACGCACATACATGTTCTATTATACCGACAAGTGAAGGATAACGGCAGAAAAGTGCAGCTAACCGTCTATAGATGTAAGATAACGGGAGGTTGATGTATGAAAAAAGTATTTACCCCCGATGAAGTGGCGAGCGCCCTTAGCCTCAGCCGGAGGACAATTGTCAGCTGGTTGGAGAGCGGAAGACTATCTGGAGTGAAACTGGGGAACCGTTGGAGGGTTAGGGAAGAAGATCTGGATAGATTCATCGATGAGCCAAACATGTACTTTGCCGATTACATACACCACCGCAGGTTCGTTCAGATGCAGGGCCTCCTGGAGTCTACCGATCGCGACCTAGTATCGTGCGTGTATGTCCTCTCCAGCCTCAGTAAGCCCCTTGATTCATTCGTTGTGCCCGGTTCTATCGATGTGCGCGGCATCAAGACCGCAACGAGGATGTGGGGCGGGGTTGAGAGCGCTTTGGTGGAGGCGGCGATGAATCTGTACGACCCGATGGAGCCGGCCGAGATAAACGACGTGTTCTCCCGCCTGGACCACAAAGGCATTCAGGTCTTGATGCAGGCGTTGAGGCTTAGGTGGTGATAGACGGTAGTCGCGACATCCCCTTTTTGCAGGTCATGTCAGGCGCGATCAGTCTGCCTCGCTCACGAAGCTTGACACATCCTCATGGCATAAACAGGGCAACGCCAGAGTAGAAGCAGCTATTCCTCTAGAGGGGATGACATCCGAACGCGTCCGTGCAGTAGCTGAGCCCTCACATTCGCGTTTGATAACCCAGCTATTCGTAGAACGACTCCAGCATTTGAGTGAATTACGAATTATGGGCGATCGCAATGCCATATATGATTACATATGTTATAATAAGCCAGATTCCAGCTAAAGGGTCAGGACATGGTGCTCTAAATACAGTTTGGAAGACGGTTGTGTCTAGACTTTTTCCGCCGCCGAGGGTAAAGTGTTTGGGCTCAGTCTAAATGTCGGTGAGATAGGC
>DAIRWA010000113.1:0-2074 GCA_036802545.1 Bacillota bacterium
GGTGACGGCTTTAGGGATTCCCTCCATCATCGTGCCTTCGCCAAATGTGGCCGGAAACCATCAGGAGTATAACGCCAGAGCCTTAGAGGCGAAAGGAGCAGCCGTCATTATACGGGAGAATGGAGACACCTCGGGCGAAGTGTTCCGGGCATGCCGGGCGCTTCTCGAGGACCGTTCCAGACTCGCGGCCATGAAAAACGCGTCCAAGGCTATGGGAAAACCAGGCGCGACGTCGGACATCTGCCGCGAACTCATCAAAATCGCCAGAGGCAAGAGGTAGGAGCGGTGCCGCTTTACGGATTCCATGTAACCGGCAGCAGGACAAGCCGTAGAGCGTAAAGTGATAGGACAGCTGTAAGACAGTCAAATACGCGACCTAGAGAAGGTGCCTATATGCAGCACATACATTTTATCGCCATAGGCGGGCAAGGGATGTCCGGCATAGCTTCCGTATTGCTAAAGAGAGGATTCCGGGTGTCAGGCTCGGACTTAGTTGAAACCGATCTTGTTCGGCACCTTCGAGAACAGGGAGCCGTCGTACACATAGGCCACCATCGAGAGAACTTGGAGGATCCCGACACCGTAGTCATCTCATCGGCTATCCACGACGATAACCCGGAGTTGATGGCGGCCAGGGAAAAAGGGATTCCGGTGGTACACAGAATGGACATGCTGCTTACCGCGGTATCCGGGCAGCGCCTCCTAGCCGTGGCGGGAGCCCATGGAAAAACCACCACTACTTCGATGATTTCCTGGATTCTACTGGAAGATGGCAAAGATCCGACCTTCTTTGTAGGAGGCGAGTTTGCCGGCCAAGGCACTTCCCACCAAGGTGACGGCGATTTCGCCGTGTTTGAGACAGACGAGAGCGACGGTTCGTTTCTCAAGGTCAAAGGCGATATTCATATGGTCACCAACATCGATAACGATCACCTTGATCACTGGGGGAGCATGGAGTTTTTGACGAAAGGTTTCTACGACTACCTGGACCACACCAAGTCGGAAGGACTCCGGGTCGTGTGCCAGGATGACCCCACGCTCCGAGAATGGGCGAAAGGGAAGGCACAGGTCGAGACTTACGGCTTTTCCGAGGGCGCGACATGGCGACTAGTTGACTTTGCGCCGACCGGTTGGGGGAGCAGAGGGCGGGTGTTCTACCGCGGCGAGGAAGCCGGCGAGCTTGCTCTCAAAGTACCGGGCAGGCATACCGCACAAAACGCGTTGGGAGCCTTTGTAGCCGCCCACATGGGTGGAGTAGGGGCAGAACGAGCACTTGCTCACCTTTCCACATATCCTGGAGTGAAGCGCCGCTTGCAGAGAATCGGGGAATTCGGGGGTGTCCTTCTGCTCGACGATTTTGCCCATCATCCCAGGGAGATTTCCGCTACCATGGCCGCCGTCAGAGAAACCCTTTCCGGCCGCCGGCTCATAGTGGCTTTCCAGCCGCACAGGTATTCACGCACCAAGATGCTAAGGGACGATTTTGGCTCCGCGTTGGCAGGAGCGGATGAAGTCTTCGTTCTGGATATTTATGCCGGGCCCGGCGAATCACCCGAAGGCGGGGTCAGTTCGAAATTCATCGCGGACGCCGTAAAGGAGCACGGACTTACGAGGGTATCGTGGATCGAAGACAAGGCGACGGCCGTAGAAAAGGCATCGTGCGCGTGCCGCCCCGGTGACATCCTTCTCACCATGGGCGCCGGGGATGTCTGGAAGATGCACAAAGATGTTGCCAAGTTGCTAACCCATCAAGGGCAGTAACCAGTACCCAAGAGGATTAGTAATATGGTGCAGATCCTTTCTTTGATGTAAGCCGCTTAGTTAGATAGGCCGGGAGAGTGGTAGTGACAATGACTAAATTCGTCGTACAAGGCGGTACGCCCCTTAAGGGCGTGGTGACCGCTAGCGGGGCGAAGAATGCGATACTTCCCATGTTGGCAGCGTCAGTCATGGCCACTTCGCCATGTGTTTTTCACAACGCGCCGCATCTATCCGATGTCAACACGATGCTTCGGATCCTGAAGGGTATGGGCGCCAAGGTTGAGCGAGGCGGCAAGGACGGGTCGTCCTTGTA
>DAIRWA010000113.1:2084-5826 GCA_036802545.1 Bacillota bacterium
AGATCCTAGCTCAATTGATAGTTACGTGGTGGACGAAATGCTTATGCGGCAGGTGCGGTCGTCGATTTTTCTCATGGGCCCGCTCCTTGGAAAGATGAAGAAGGCTCAAGTGTCCTATCCAGGGGGGTGCGATATCGGACAAAGACCGATTGACCTGCACCTTAAGGGCCTGAAGGCATTGGGCGCCCAATTTGTGGAAGCACACGGCCAAATCTTGGCTGAATGCGCCGATTGGACCGGGACCGATATTCACCTGGATATCCCTTCTGTGGGAGCTACAGAGAACATCATGATGGGCGCCTGTTTGGCTGAGGGCGTTACGGTGATCCGAAACGCAGCGAAGGAACCGGAAATAGTGGACTTGCAGGGTTTTCTCAATGCGATGGGGGCGAAAGTCCGGGGCGCGGGTACTGATGTGGTGAGAATCGAAGGAGTGGGAGCCCTTAACGGAGCTAATTACACAGTTATGCCCGACAGGATCGAAGTGGGTACGTTGATGATCGCTGCCGCCATGACGCGGGGCAACGTTCTGATCAGCAATGGGGTAATCGAGCATGTCCAGGCAGCGGTCGCCAAGCTTCGCGAAGTGGGTGCGCTGGTCACCGTTAATGGAGAGGGAGTCCGGGTAAGAGGTGTTCAGCATATTAGGCCGACGGACCTCAAGACCCTTCCGTATCCGGGTTTTCCTACCGATATGCAGCCCCAGATGATGGCTCTACTGTCTATTGCGGACGGCACGTCGGTTATTACTGAAACCATCTTCGATTCCCGCCTCAAACAAGCCGAGGAATTGGGGCGAATGGGGGCCCGTATCCGTACCGAAGGCAGGACTGCTATAATAAAAGGCGTGCAGAAGCTATCCGGAGCGCATGTCGAGGCGACCGACCTTAGGTCCGGCGCTTCACTGGTAATAGCCGGGCTGGCAGCGGAAGGGCGTACGGTGATAGGAGGTATCCGAAACGTTGACCGTGGTTACGAGAGGTTGGAACTGAAGTTGACCAGTCTGGGGGCAAGTGTGACCAGGGTGGTATCCGAGCATACCGATTAGTGAATAAGTCGTACTACACGAATGGGGGTAGGCCTTCTTCCGGTGGTTTCAAAAAGACTGACCTGGGGTCTCTCCTTTATATTCCTGGTCTTGGTGGGGGCGTTCTTGTTTCTTCGCTCCCCCTTTTTCCATATTAGCGAGTTTGTGGTACAAGGCAACTCCATTGTGCCGGAAGGTGAAATAGTGGCGCGGTGTGGACAAAACGCCGCCAACATTTTTGCCTTTGACGTGGATAAGGCTTCCGAGCTGGTGGAATCAAGCCCGTGGATAGAGAACGCCCGGTGTCAGAGGAAGTTGCCGGATACGGTCATCGTGACTGTCACCGAGCGGACCCCAGTCGCGTTCGCGCCTGTAGGCGAATCCAACTATTTGGTGGACAAGCACGGTAGGGTGCTTGACGAAGATGACGGGTCACGAGACGGCCTGGTGGCTTTGACCGGAGTTCTTGGACCTGTATCTCCCGGGTACTTTCTAGATGATGCCGCTTACGGGTGGGGCCTCAGAGTTCTTCTGGCTTTGGGAGACATATCGCGTCCCAAAGTCACCGAGATTAACGTGCAAGGAAGCGATTGTACCCTTATACTGGACGATGGATGCAAGGTTCTCATGGGTTCCGAGGATTCGCTAGCACATGAACGAGTTAGTCTTCTCGAAGCCATCTTAGCCGACCTGGCCAAAGAGGGAACCTTGGCCAGACAGATAGACTTGAGGTTCGACAAACCAACTGTACGACGATAACCGGACTGGAGGGTAGAGGCTCTTGAAAACTCGAGGCTCGCAAATTGCGCTTACTATTATCTTTGTTTTATTCGGCTTCATGCTGGCTATGCAATTTCGGGCACGACCGCCGATTGCTGAGAACCTGAAGCATCAGAGGGCCGAGGAGCTTTCTGTGCTCTTGCAAGTAGCGGAAGAAGAACGGGACGTGCTTAAGACCGAAGTGGCTTCACTCAGGGACCAAGTGGCCGATATGAGGGCCGACCGAGATGAAGTGAAGGTGCTTCAGGCCGAACTGCAAAAATCAATGATTCTAGCCGGATTGACAGATGTTGAGGGTCCCGGCGTGAGCGTTGAGATGAACGATTCCGCAAAACAGGCAGCGCCAGGACAAGATCCCAACGTATTTCTTATTCACGATGACGACGTCCAGAAGGTAGTGAACGCTCTGTTCGCGGCGGGTGCCGAAGCCATCTCCGTCAACGGACATAGGCTCGTTACTACCAGCGAGATCATCTGCGCCGGGAACGTCATAATCGTGAACGGCGCGCGTATAGCCCCTCCCATCCAGATAAAGGCCATAGGGGATCCAGAAACCCTTCATGCCGGCCTGAAAATGCGAGGGGGAGTAGTTGACAGCTTAGTCTTGTGGGGCATCGAAGTGAAAACAAGAATCGAGGAAAAGGTCGTCATTCCGGCGTATAGTGGCTCGCTTAGATTGGAACACGTCACTCCCGTGAAGAAGGGAGGAGCCATGTGATGTGGCTATTGGGATTGGGGCTCGTGGTAGGAGTAGTGTTGGGTCTAAACGTTCCCTGGCAGGTACCCAGCATATTGGCAAGGTACTTGGCCATAGGCCTTCTAGCCGGAGTGGATACTTCGCTGGGAGGGCTTCGGGCGGCATTGGATGGCGATTTCGACATCGTGATCTTCGTCACGGGCTTCCTCGGCAACGTCATTCTGGCGGCGGTCTTTGTCTACGTGGGGGACATCCTGGGAATCGAGCTGTATCTGGCGGCCGTGGTCGCGCTCGGCATCAGGATTTTCAATAACCTTGGGTTCGTCAGGCGGCACTTAGTGAAAAACCTATTAGAAAAAGAGACGGACTCCTAGATAGACAAGGGTTAAGCGGAAGGGTTTACGGCTTTATTCGTGGAAAACGTCTGTGGAACGCAGGAGAGGTAGGTGGGTGACTGTGAACGCTGAAGAGTCCAGGTATGCCAGCCTTAAGGTCGTGGGTGTGGGTGGCGGTGGCTCAAACGCAGTGAACCGAATGGTCGAAGCCGGGATAAAGGGAGTGGACTTTATCGCGGTCAATACCGATGCCCAGGCTCTGGACTTGTCGCTTGCGCCGACAAAGCTGGCCATAGGCCAGAATCTCACCCGTGGCTTGGGAGCGGGAGCCAACCCGGAAGTGGGCGAGAAGGCTGCCCACGAATCAAGAGACGAAATACTTGAGCATTTGAAGGGTGCGGATATGGTCTTCATTACCGCGGGCATGGGCGGTGGCACAGGTACAGGGGGAGCTCCTACCATAGCCCAATGCGCCAAGGAAGTGGGCGCGCTTACGGTCGGCGTGGTTACAAAACCTTTTGCGTTCGAGGGCCGGCGCCGCATGAATACCGCGATAGAAGGTATCTCCAATCTTCAAGCTCACGTTGATACTCTGATCGTTATTCCCAACGATCGGCTGCTTCAGGTAGTGCAAAGAGATACAAGCATAGTCCAAGCATTTCGAGTCGCCGACGATGTCTTGCGCCACGGAGTCCAGGGCATTTCAGATTTGGTGTGTGTCCCCGGCCTAATTAACTTGGATTTTGCCGACGTTCGGACTATCATGATGGACACTGGATCGGCTCTCATGGGAATTGGAGTGGGCCACGGCGAAAACCGGGCATTGGAGGCGGCCCAACAGGCCATATCCAGTCCCCTCCTGGAGACCGGCATCGACGGCGCCACAGCTGTTTTGATGAACAT
>DAIRWA010000114.1:0-5775 GCA_036802545.1 Bacillota bacterium
TAGCCAGTACAAGGATCTTTACAACGTTGAACGGCCAGTACAAGAATCTTTACACCCTGTCAAAATCCTTGACTTCTTAGTGTGCTCTGACGGGTCCCAAGTCCCTGCCGGAGATTGCGGTAGCTTCCGAGAGATGTCAGATTTTTGGCATCTACGATTTCTCGGCATCTACGACGTGAGCTCCAAATTCCCTCCGCCTGCACTAGGTTTGATGATGACCAGCGGCGTCTTCTGGTCGTCGTTTCCGAACTGGTTTGACCTAAGAAGTTCCTTAATCCATGTTTCTCGCTGGGGAGTCAAGGACATGCTGGACCCCAAAATATCCACCGCGCCTTTGTCGTTGACGTCGAGTATGAGGAGCCAAAGGCCGGTGTGCCGCCACACCTTTCGGGCTTCGGCGTGAGCGTCTTTCGGTCCCAGGATGATGCTCCGGTCGTAAGGCGGCATGGTCCCGCCGGAGTCGTCTATTTCGGCCACCTCGTGTCCGGCGACGCGGAAGAACAATCCCTTTTTGCGGGTTATCTTGCCCCACAGCCCTGAGGCGGCCGCCATCAGGATTCGGGGCACACCGACCATCTCGATGGCAACCTGCATGGAGCGGGGGGCCGACACCGAAGCGTCCGGATGCGCGAATCGGGCGATGCACTTGGCCAGCATGCTCGGTTTGACCGTCTCGGGGGGAATGGCGCGGCCTTGCATGATGGCTACCACTGATTCGGAAATCCCTACAATGTCGCCGGGTTCGGCCACATCCTTCGTGTACCGCCGGACCACACTGAGCAGGTCATCCTTATCGGTGATGAGATGAGTCCTCACTCGCAGAATGACTGGGGACGTCCTCGTCGCAACCAATCCATCCTTTCGCTCCCTGTCCCGGTGCGCCTTCTTGCCGTTCGTTTGAGCTTGACGCCCCCAACCTTGGCCAGTCATCTTCTCAAGCCCTGGGTCTGGACGCGCCATGCTCGCGGTAGTTTGATACCCACTCCTTGGGCCTAACGCTCCGCTTTCCGTAATTCCGCTGTCCGGCACTGTTATCATAGGTGGTTGCCTCCTTCTGTTTCTGCCGGAGGAACCTGTGGATTCCGTTGAAAATTGCCTGGGCGGTCCTCTTCCGAAACAAGGGGGCGCGGAAGTTGGCTTCGTCCGAGAAGTACGTAATGCACAAAGGTTCCACTCTAACGGTGGGACACGGTCCCGCTTCCCAAGCCTGTAAAGATTCCGATACTTCCAGGTGGATTCCCATCCTTTCTAAGAAGGCATCCGAAACCAAGCGACCTAACACATCCGAATCGCCGCAAGCTTCCTTGATAAGGATTCTGTACCGCTGGCCCAACGGGTCATCCAGACCGGATGCGTGGATTTGGACGCAGAGCTCCGCCTTTCCGTCCTGAAGCGCCATGGAGCGCGCGGCATCACTTAAGAAAATGTCCTCCTCTCGGACGAGAATCGGGATTGCCTCCGAGTCCTTCAGCATGTCTACCAGTTCACGTGCGACCATCAGGGACGTATCTTTCTCTAGCAAGCTGACGGATCCTTTGAATCCGATGTCTTTTCCTCCGTGCCCGGGGTCTACTCCGATGCGTTTGCCCTGAAAGACCTGTCTAAGCCGATCCCTAGAAAAGGTGAACCGAATGGTGTAGGGCAGGCCTGCGATGTCGTCTCGATGAGGGATGACCGGGTGCTCGAAAGTCACCTGTAATTCGGATTTGCCCGGAACACTTTTGCGTACCGCAACCCTTCGGACCAGGCCATCGGCTATCAGGATGTCGTCCTCGGCCATGACAAGTTCGGTGCCGTCCAGGGCGACGGTGAGGGCGTAGTCCCCGTCCGGGAGATACGCCAAAGGTCTTATGTCGACATCTCGAGGCGGCGCGGTGAGTTCAAGGCAGAGCCTGGAGACCAGTTGATGAGATGAGGCCTCGGCTCCCATTTTGGAACTGCCGAAAGTTTGGCCTGCTCGGTCAGCGTCGGGCGAGTAGGCCTTCGTCGCCTTGGTTTCTACCCAGGCGTTCAAGAGTCTCGCGGGGACGTTTCTTCCGTCAGTTCTGGCAGATGTGCAACCGGCGGATCCGGTCGTTAATGTATCGGGTTTCCTCAACGGGAGGGAAGTTTGAGGAAATGAACTTGAGCCATCCGCCATAACGAATCCAGACCGTCTCATCCCTTTCACAGCCGGCGATTGTCTCCGCGATTGCCGACGAGCTTCTTGACACGGCGTCCTAGCTGCGGTAGTCCTGGCGGTTCTCACAGCCCTCTCACCACCCGAACAGTTTTCAGGGTGCGGTCCTCGGGGCCGGAAATGCCAAAGGCGAGGCGCTTTACGACATCCAAGTAGGAAACGGTATCCTTGCCGATGATCTCACCTGGGAAGAGGATCGGGATTCCCGGAGGATAGCAGGTTACAACCTCGGCGCTCACGCGACCCACCGACTCAAGTAGAGGGACTCGCTCCCAGGGTCTTTCAACGGCTTTTCGGGGTGAGAGCGCCAATTCCGGAAGACGTGGTATATCCGGAATATACTGTTGAGCTCTGAGCAGGTTCTTCGGCAGTTCGCCCGCTGCCACCGCGTCTGTGAGCGCTCTCAGGGCGCCAAGCAGTTTCGATATGTCCTCGGCCTTGTTTCCGAAACTGACGATTACGAGGACGTTGTACAGGTCCGAGAGCTCGACCTGGATATCAGATCTAGATCTCAGGTATGCTTCCGCCTGAAACCCGGTGATACCTAATTCTCGTACCGTAATCGTGACCTTGGTTGGGTCAAGCCAGTCAGCGCCGGGCCTGCCCAGGGCTTCTTCTCCAAAAGCGTAGAGCCCGGGGATCTCGTTTACGGACTCCCTCAGCGCGTCTGAAAGGCCAAGTGCGTACTCCAGAAGCTCTCTGCCCTGCAAGGCCATTTGCCGCCTGGCAAGATCCAAAGACGCCATAAGCAGGTACGAAGGACTGGTAGTGGTCAAGTACTGAAAGGTGGCCTTCATTCTCGCCCTGTCTATTAAGTTCCCCTTCAGGTGTAGGTAAGATGCCTGGGTGAACGCTCCGATGAGCTTGTGCGCTCCCTGGGCCACCGCGTCCGCGCCCGATTCCAGGGCAGGTATAGGAAGCAGCGGGTGGAACCGAAAGTGGGGGCCGTGGGCCTCATCCACAAGCAAAGCCATGTTGCGCTTGTGAAGAGCAGACGCGACAGACGTCAGGTCGACGCTGGTGCCGTAGTAAGTGGGGTTGATCAATAGCGTCGCTTTCGCGTACGGATTCAGTTCAACGCACGCTTCAACGGTCTTTGCATCGACGCCCAAGGCAAAACCCAAGAAACTGTCGTAAGAAGGCATGACAAACGCCGGTTTCGCTCCGGAGAGAATGACCGCGGACAAGACTGACTTGTGGATGTTTCGAGGGATGATCAGCGTGTCGCCCTCGTTAACCACAGAAAGGGCCATGGCATGGATTGCGCTGGAAGTCCCGTTGACCGAGAAGTAAGTTTTGTCCGCCCCAAAGGCTTGCGCCGCCAACGTCTGGGCCTCCAGTATACAGCCTTGAGGCTCGTGTAGATCGTCCATACCGGGGACGCCGGTGACATCGTTTAGAAATGTCTCTTTGCCCAAAAACGAGATGGCTAAAGTGTCAGCGCCCGCGCCTCCTCGGTGACCGGGCATGTGGAAACGCGTGACGCCGCGATAACTCTGCAGCGCCTCAAGAATAGGCACCCTGTCTTGGGCCTTGCGTTCTGAGAGTGCCGGGTCTTTAGGGGACTGAGTCTTGTCAGTGGGGACAGGATTCTGAAGAAATCCTGGATATGTGTTCACCGGCTAGCCTCCCGCTTCTTAGCTGACGACTATTAGTCTATTCGCGCGGAGGTGAGATGGTCACAAAGCCGTCTCTTTCCTCGCGATTGCCGCCAGTGTAGAGGCTTCCAACTCGTGAACAACGTAAAGCGTCCCCTTGGCCGCCGAGACCAATTGCCGGAGGAAGTTTTGGTTCGGTTCCAACCCTATGCATCCAAAGCGGATTCCCCTCCGCGCGAGCTCGCGAGCCGCGGTGATAGCATCGTCGATAGGGGATAGTGTCTTGGACGGCACAGTGGGGATCCCGTCGGTGACGCACAGCACCAGTGGCGTCCTGCTTGAGCGATATGAGAGCTCCAGGGCTTTCTCAAGTCCCCGGGCCAGGGGAGTGAGTCCCATGGCGTGCACTGCCCTAAGTCCGGCCTCCAACTTGCGAGGATTCCTCGTGAAATCGCAAACGGTCTTGACCTCGGAATCCTGGAACAGGACGACCGAAACCCTGTCTTTCCCCGCGAGCACCAAGTGGCGGGCCAGTTCTTTGGCGGCGGCGATGCGTTTGCCGGCCATTGACGCGGAGGCGTCCAGTAAGAGGATGATTGGACTCTGGGTCTTGGTCCGGACGTACGAGAAGCGCAAGTCTTGGGCTTTGACGCCAAATTCCGGTTCAGGGGTCCTTTCTGTGCAAGAACGCGCACCGCTGGCTAAGACGGTTTCGGGGAGAGCGATTTCAGCGGCGTACTCGCCGGCCCTTCGAGGAAGCGCTACTGACCTGCCTCTGCTTTGCCCGGCCTCCCTCTTCTTGCCGCGCCGCTCAGAAGTGGGGATGTTCCGAGATGGCAGCGACCACAGGAGCCTCCTCAAGTAGCTATCGATTTCGTGAGAGTGCTCTCGCAGAAACGATAGGGCGAGGAGGCCGTCGTCGGTCAAGGTGTAACGCTGGCCGTCAAATTTGGCCAGCCGGCAGCGGGTGAGAGCTTGACGTATTTCATCGGACGTCTTGTCGGTCTCCAGATGGAGCCTGGAAAATTCGCCGGCACGAAGACCGTTAGCCAGAGCTTCCAGGATGCGCATGGTCTCGCCGGTTGATCCCACTTCTTGGGCGGCTTGGCGAGCCAGCGCTTCTTTGCGGTACATGGATGCGTCCTTTTCTCCATGGGGGAGGCTCCTTAGCAAGGAGTCGGTGGCAGTCTGGTAATTGCTCATGTCTATTGGGCTGCCGCCGCCTTTGGTCATTCTCACCCGGCGTATCTTGCGCAGCTCAAGTCCCGCGTTCTCGATGGCCGATTCCACGGCCGCCACGGCGGTGAACAGGGATGCCACCATTTCAGGAGTATTCAGGGTGGCTATGTGCACATGGGTTTTGTGGGCGGCCCGCACACCTTCCTCGCGCCCGTAGCAGAGCTCTCCGTCTAGCCGTCCTCCGCCTGCCGCCGTTTGGACATCGATGTATGAGAACAAGGATTGCAGGGTCGGTAGAGGAGGCAACCCTCCCAGCGGTGACTCGAACCTCAGCCCTGACAGCGCACCCATTAGCGAGCGCGCCACTTCTTGAGGGTCGATAATCCCTTCCGAATGGAAAGTATCCATGTGGATGACCTCGCCTCTCCGCTCCCTGCCATAGAATGACTGACCGGCGTCGCTGGTAAAGATCGCGCTGATGTCTTCCGGCACTGAGATTTCCTGGACATGGACTTTGGTGGAGGCTACCGTTGTCTCTCCCAGTCTCACCGCAAGAGATCCGGCGAAGAGGCGAGTCAGACGGGTCACGGCGCTTTTCTGTCCCAGAGACGAATCTTTGGTGAAAACCGTCATCTGGGGCTATCCTTCCAGTCAGGCGGTACGACTAGCTCTTCCCAGGGCATGTGGCTGATGCGCCGGGCACGGTCCGGGGGGGATACCGGAGGCGTTTTCTTCGGGTCAGACAGCGTGGGTGACTGAACGCTCCTTTGTCCGCCTGCCCCCGAATCTTGCGCGCCGGAGATCGAATTGAGCGGCGAA
>DAIRWA010000115.1:0-5775 GCA_036802545.1 Bacillota bacterium
TCATTCTGGAAGAAGCTAAGCGGCACTCGCATTCGCCGTTCAAAGACCACGCGGAGTTCATCGAGATGGACTCGACGACCGCCAGGTTCGACGAGAGAGGCATTGCGGACCCTTTGATCGGCTCGGTCCACGATCCCATCTACCAAGGGGCCGGGGCAATGGGGGTCGCGGGTATTCCCCAGCCGAAGGCGGGCGCGGTAACCAAAGCTCACGGCGGAATCCTGTTCCTCGATGAGATAGGAGAACTCCACCCCGTCCAGATGAACAAATTGCTGAAGGTGCTAGAGGACAGAAAGGTTCTCTTGGAGAGCGCCTATTATTCCAAGGAAGATACCAATATCCCCGCCCACATCCACGATATCTTCACCAACGGATACCCTGCGGATTTCCGCCTTGTCGGCGCGACCACCAAGTCTCCCCAGGATATACCGCCCGCTCTCAGGTCTCGTTGCCTGGAAGTGTTCTTCCGGACCCTGACCCGCGACGAGATAGGGATCATCGCGCTAAATGCCGCCAGGCGAGCGGGGACACCCATTGACGACGACGCCATCGAGCTAATAAAGAAGTACGCCGACAACGGGCGGGACGCAGTGAACCTGATCCAGCTTGGAGCAGGACTTATCTTTGTTGATGGGAAGAGCGCCATTAGCCGAGACGATATCGAGTGGATCGTATCCCAAGGGCATCACTCTCCCAGGGCAGGTATTACGCCCAAGGAAGTACCGGTAATCGGCGCCGCTTTGGGCCTGGCGGTCTTTGGCCCGGGCACCGCCTGCGTGATCGATGTTGAGACAGAAGTATTGGAGCGCGCTGAGGTCCGCCGTGGGGAAATCATCATCACTGGTATAATCGAAGAAGAGGAAATGGGAAAAGGGAACCATATCCTGAGAAGAAAAAGCATGGTAATGTCGTCGGTGGAGAATGTACGCACGGCATTGTCGACGCAGTTGGATCTTAGGCCTTGCGCTTACGACATGCACGTGAACTTCCCCGGAGGGACTCCTGTGGATGGGCCATCGGCGGGGCTTGCCATAGCGGTCAGCATGTACTCGGCCATGACTAAGAAGCCGGTTCCGCCAAAGATGGCTTTCACCGGAGAGATCTCAATACACGGCGAGGTCCGGCCTGTAGGGGGGATCGACCAGAAGCTTAACGCAGCGGAGGAGTGTCGGTTAGAAACGGTCTACGTTCCTCAAGGAAACTGGCAGGACCGCTACGCGTGTCGCAGAGTAAATGTAGTGCCCGTGACCTACCTAAAAGAGGTAATCCAATATTTATCGGACGGACTGTAGCCCTCGTTTATAGGCCTCTCTTCTCATATTCGGAGCTACCAGATGCTTCCATTTGACGTCAAATGCCCATTATACTGGGCATTTAATGGGACAAGCCCATCGCTTACCAAATCGCCGCTGAAGGACTTGATACGAGTATAGTAGAATTACTTGCGACGAGCGTTCTTCTTAGCCATGTCACTTCCGGTTTTCGCCTAATATGATATGGCTGGGATATTGAGAGGAGAATGCGGGAGGTGCGTTATAGTTGAGTTCATCAAAGACAGACAAAAAGTCCTACCCGCTCTTGCCCCTCCGTAATCAGCTGGTGTTCCCGGGCACCACCCATACTTTGGAGGTGGGCCGAGCCCGATCCGTCAAGGCGGTCGAAATGGCGCAGGCAGGTTCCAAACCTATCGTGTTGTGCCCTCAAAAGGACAACGATATCGCAGACCCCACGCCTGCTCAAATATCGCCCATAGGGACCCTAAGTGTTATCAAGGAAGCGGCTAAGGCATCCGCAGGGCACCTGCGCATAGTAGTCGAGGGTGTGGCACGAGTGAGAGTGTTGTCGTATTCGGACAAAGCGCCTACTCACGCGGTAACCATTGAGGAGTTGCCCGAGGAACTCATCGATCACCGAGAGAGCGAGCGCATTGCCAAGCCCTTGATGGAACAGTATGAGGAGTATGTGCGGGCCACCAAGAAGGTGCCGGCGGAGACCCTGATAACCATCGCCACTCTGACCGACCCAGGTCAGCTGTGCGATTTTATCGCAGGTCATGTGCCGCTATCCCATGCCGACAAGATGCAGATTCTTGAGACACTCCCCGTAAAGGAGCGAGTCGACAAGCTCATCATCTTTCTTTCCAAAGAAATAGAAATGGTCGGTCTTGAGAAGAGGATCAACCGGCGGGTGAGAGAGCAAATTGAGCGGAGCCAGAAGGAGTATTGGCTCAGGGAGCAGATGAAAGCCATTCAGAAGGAACTAGGCGACCGCGATGATGTGGTTAGCGAGGCCGACGAGTTCCGGAAAAAGGCCGAGAAGGCGGGCCTGGCAGGCGAGGCTAAGGAGCGCGTCACCAGGGAAATCGATCGGCTGGAGAAGATGCCTCAGGCATCAGCCGAAGCGGTCGTGGTGAGGACTTATCTGGACTGGATGGTGTCTTTGCCCTGGAATACTATGACCGAAGACAGGCTGGATATCCTCCAAGCCCAGAAGATACTCGATGAGGATCATTACGGGTTGGTGGAGGTAAAAGAAAGGATTTTGGAGTACCTCGCCATTAGGCAACTGGTGGATAAACCCAAGGGCCCGATCCTTTGTCTGGTTGGGCCGCCAGGAGTCGGCAAGACGTCTTTGGCCAAGTCCATCGCAAGAGCGCTGGGGCGCAAGTTCGTCAGAATTTCTTTGGGCGGCGTCAGGGACGAGGCTGAAGTCCGCGGTCATCGCCGGACGTATATCGGTGCGTTGCCAGGGCGGATTATCCAAGGGATCAAGACGTCAGGTTCTCGGAACCCTGTGTTTCTGATGGACGAAATAGACAAGTTGGCGTCGGATTTTCGAGGAGACCCCGCATCGGCGCTTCTTGAGGTCCTCGACCCCGAGCAGAATAACACTTTCTCGGACCACTACCTTGAGGTGCCGTTTGACCTGTCCAGAGTCATGTTTGTGACCACCGCGAACTCGACCCACACCATCCCCAGGCCCCTTTTGGACAGGATGGAACTGATCACCCTTCCCGGCTACACCGAGGAAGAGAAGATGGAGATCGGGTCCCAGTTCCTCGTTCCCAAGGAGCTTAAGGAGCACGGGCTGAAAGGGTCTGACCTTGCGGTGGGGAAGGACGCTTTGAGGACCATCGTGAGGGACTACACCCGGGAGGCAGGTGTCCGCAACCTGGAGAGGCAGATCGCGACCGTGTGCAGGAAGACTGCCAAGGACGTGGTGTCCGGCAAGCGCAAGAGGGTGCGGTTGACTCCGAAGAATGTAGGCAAATACCTGGGCATTCCCAGGTTTCACTACGGGCAGATGGAGAAGGAGAATCAAGTCGGCGTCGCGACGGCCCTTGCCGTAACGGAGGTTGGCGGCGATGTCATGTCTGTGGAAGTCAGCGTGGTCAAGGGGAAGGGAAGCCTTACCCTCACCGGGCAGCTTGGGGACGTCATGAAGGAATCGGCGCAAGCGGGACTCAGCTATCTTAGGTCTAGAGCGTTCGAGCTCGGCCTGTCCGAGACTTTCTACGAGACCACGGACATCCACGTCCACATCCCGGAAGGGGCTATTCCCAAGGACGGTCCGTCAGCGGGAATCACTATGACTTGCGCTCTGGCGTCCGCGCTGACTAACAGGCCGGTAAGGCATGACCTGGCCATGACAGGTGAGGTTACCCTGAGGGGCAGGGTGCTTCCCATCGGCGGAGTCAAAGAGAAGGTTTTAGCGGCTCACCGGTCAGGGATCACCAACGTAATTCTGCCCACAGAGAATCGCAAAGACTTGGAGGATGTGCCTCAGAACATCAGGGATGAGATTTCCGTATCGTTTGCGGACCATATGGATGAGGTGTTGGCGATTGCTCTCGTCAAAGAGAGCAAGGAGGAACTGGTTCCCATAGCGTGCGTCGGCGATTCCAAAGAGCAGATGACTGCCATCACTGAGGTTCATTCGTAGGAGGCTAAAGGGAGACCGGCATTCCAAAGGCGTCTTACGCATCCGGGTGGCGGTGCAAATAACGAACGAGTAGAAGGCCGCCCGGGCGCATATGCCTCTGGGCGGCTTAAGTCATGTGGCGGTGGACTTTAGGCAGGGCCGTCTAGCCAACTTGAGTCCTTCGAAGTTGTTCTGGATCGGCTCCTGCACGTTAGCGCTTTGCGTACTTGGGCGCGGTGGAAAGAACCAACGAGTAGCAGAGAGCCGTCCGGGTGCGCCTGGGTGGCGGTTTTGCCATCGGCATCAGTCTGTCTACAACCATCTCGCTTTTGCGCTTACGCGTGTCGTTCTTGGCGGTTTTGCCATCAGCATCTGTCTGGATGAAATTGGCGATATACTGGGGCGTGAGGCTCCCCAAAATCCCATCCCGGTAGCGTTTTTTCTTGTTGACGGGCATAGTCGGGCGTGCAATAATCACTCTCAGTTACGTGCCTGCGGGTTGTGTTTTTTCGTGGCTTGTTGTCGCCGCCAAGCGGCCGTAGCCACGTGTTGGCGACCAGGCAAGATGCGTAGCTATATACCCAAAGGAGGAACTGACCGGGATGGCCGTGGTTGGGGTCATGTATAACCTAAAAGGAGACCCCCCTGAGGAGGGTGAACCTCCAGACCTGGGGGCAGAGCTGGATTCAGAGTCTACGGTGCTTGCCGTGGCTTCCGCGCTCAAGGCGTATGGCCACGACGTTTGCTTGATCGAGGGAAATGACACCGCACTAATGGAACTCCGCGCAAGATCCTTGGATATCGTCTTCAACATGTGCGAAGGCATCCGGGGCGAATCTCGTGAAAGCCACATCCCCGCCGTTTTAGAAATGCTCGGTATCCCGTACACGGGTTCAGGAGTGTTGTCCCTTTCCGTCACGCTTGATAAGCCGATGACCAAAAAAGTCTTGGCCTATCACGGCATACCCACGGCTAAGTTCAGGGTTTTCACGTCAGAGAGCGACATAGACCTCGAGGACTTGGAGTACCCGGTGTTTGTGAAGCCGTCCCACGAGGGGTCCAGCATTGGGGTGTCGCCGAGTTCATTCTGCGCAAAACCTCTGGAACTGCATCGGGAGGCCCGAAGGCTCCTGAAAGCGTACGGTCAACCGGTCTTGGTGGAAGAGTTTCTGCCCGGCCGCGAGTTCACCGTAGGCATTATCGGTAACAAGAATCCGCATGTCTTTCCTATCATGGAAATCAACTTCGACCTTATTCCGGAAAGCCATGGAATGCTGTATTCCCGTCAGTTCAAGACGGACTGGTCTGAAGAGGTGTATTATAGCTGTCCCGCGTCCATGCCCTTGGAGCTGGAAGAAGCCGTGAGGGACATAGCTCTTAGGACGTTCAGGGTGCTCGAATGCCGCGACCTTTCCCGTGTGGATATCAGACTCGATAAGAATGGCGTGCCCAACGTCATGGAAGTTAACCCGCTTCCGGGCCTTGTTCCCGGGTTCTCGGATTACCCGAGGATCGCGGAAAAGGACGGCTGGAGTTACGAAGAACTGATAAACGGCGTATTAGGTTGCGCTCTTGGACGGCACAACCTGTTTCATCTCTTGCCGGCGAGGTTTTGCAGACAGATAGCTTAGTTGTAGCAGGTAACCAGTTTGTCCGGTAGCCAGTCTGGCAGGCAGCTCGCGTGGCAGATAGCCAAAGGACGCCTGGAGTTAACGGCGTCATACCAGGTTGTGCTCTCATCGGGCACAACCTGTTGCATTTTGCAGGCCCCAGCTCGACTGTCGGCCCCCATCACTTACATCCGGCCTGACTGTCAGCTACCGTTACTTACAGCCAATGTAACTGCCGGTCACC
>DAIRWA010000116.1:0-5725 GCA_036802545.1 Bacillota bacterium
GGTTGCGCGTTCGAATCGCGCCGGGCGCACCAGACGATTCTTCGCGCAGTTCCAGGCATCCGGAACGTCGGCGCCTATCATTCGAGGACAGGAATGAGAGACTCCCACCACTCCATGTTTAGTCCTATCAACACGGCATGCTGATATCCTCGCTCGGTGCGACTTTAGGGTGGCGGATGAACTCGTGGACGCCAAAGACGAGTTCATCGTTCTGTACTGTCTATTCTGAGCGGATATCTGGGCTCATGCCTCCAAGGCGGGGCAGACTTCGCAAAAATCCATTCCGTGGATCTGGTCCCTTACGATGTCTGGCAGGTGGACAGGGAAGACCGGGTCTTGGGCATCGGTTATAAGCAGGAATAGTTTGAGTGTCGTTTCCGGTGATAGGTTGGATATCTGAACCGAACATGAGGTCTCCGAGTTCTTGCTCGTGGGTGACTTCTCCACCGACAGCGCCGTTATCAGGCGCTTTCCTTCTTGGGTTAGGGAAGAGAGCTGGTAGTTAAGGGTGAACTCTCGCCCATCCCCCACAAAGGACCTTGACGCTTCCTTGTCTGTGCTTTTCATGGACAACTTTGACCGCCTCCTATAATTGAGCGCGACTGGCGCGCCGTGGGGTTCATAGTTTCGAAGGAGGCTTTGTGGATACCCTTGTGGACAAGAACGAATCGTTCGACTGAACCCGACAGTGTATGCGTACTTTTGTGGGCTTGACGGGATGATTATCTAGGGTCACACTGGAATCGGCTGATTTGCAGCAGGTTCCAAGAATCGTCATCCGCCTCCGAATGAGCCATGCTTCTACAGAAAACATAGAGAAAAGTTGGGAAGGTGCGGGAGGTTACGGGTATGAAGAAGGCGCGTTGTGTTTTTAGGGCAGCGACGCTTGGTCTTGCGGCGCTAGTGTGTCTCTCGGTTCTATCCGCGTGCGAGCCCAAGGTCTACAATGACGGTACTTACAGGGCGGTTTCCGCGGCGGACGATCTTGGGTACGCTACCGCCGAGGTTTCTGTATTGAAGGACAAGATCGTCTCTGTGACGCTTGCGGAATTCGATGGCTATGGGGTGGAAAAGACCCAAGATTCATACGCCCATCCGCCTGCCAAGGAGGCCGGCGCCGAAATGGCAGAGAGGTTCGCGGGCAGTGAAGACGCCAACGTGGATGTTTACGCCGGGGCGACTAAGTCGTCTCGCAAGTATAAGCAGGCAGTTTCCTTCGCTTTGGAGAAAGCCAAGATGACTTCCACCGTCATGTCGACATACTTCGACGGCACATTTCAAGGGTCTTCCGGTCAGACTGAGGATGGCTACCAGATGGCGTGGGTCACTATTGAAGACGACAAGATCACCTCTGTAATCCTAAACCAAGTCACTCCCGAAGGTCAGTTCAGAGATTGGCTTACCTACCCCAACACAACTGTGCTGGAGGCTAAGGATGCCATGGAGAAGGCTTTTGTGGAGAAGGGGGATCCGGTGGTGGATGTGTTCGCCGGCGCGACAAAGAGCTCTACGGGCTGGATAGAAGCTGTAAATGACGCTTTGACTAAAGCCAAAGTGAGATAGCTTCTTTGACGTTATCTTGACATCCGCCAGATAAAACCTTTGGGGGGAAACGCCTTGAGGCCAAAGGTCTTGGTAGTGGACGATGAGACAGGGATCGTCGAGAAAGATGGTTTCGCGGTATCTTGTGCGTACGACGGAGTCACGGCGTTGCAAGTTTTTCATCGCGAGCGCCCGGACATTGTCGTGCTGGACGTTATGCTTCCGAAAATGAGCGGCATGGAAGTGCTTAGCCGCATCCGAGAGGAGACTCAGGTTCCCGTACTTCTTCTTACCGCGAGGTCTATGGAAGAAGATAAAATCACGGGCTTGGGTTTGGGCGCAGACGATTACGTTACTAAACCCTTCAGTCTGAGGGAGCTGGCACTTCGGATACGCGCGATTATGAGGCGCACGAGCGTGTCTTCTTTGGGAAAGCCCATCGTTGCCGGTGACTTGGCTTTGGATCCGGAGAAAATGGAAGTTCATGTCGCCGGCAGGAAAGTGGACCTTACCAGAGCCGAGTTTCAACTGCTTATGATGCTTTACTCCCGGCCGGGTAAGGTGTTTACTCGGGAGGAACTCTTAACTGTTGTCGCGGGCGACATCTACGAAAGTTACGAGCGGACCATAGATACCCACGTTTGGAGCCTCCGAAGGAAAATAGAGCCCGATCCATCCAAGCCCAAGTACGTGCTGACCGTTTTCGGGGTCGGCTACAAGAGCGGGAATCCAACGTGACCGGCGTCAGGGGGCGCCTCATCCTCCAGTCCGTGTTGGTGTGTGTCATCGGCGTGGCCCTAGTTTGGATTGGGGCAATGTGGGCTACCCGTGATACTTTCCATGGATACGTGCAGGACCAATACGCTCTCAGGACTGCGTCCTTGGTCCCGGTATTGTCTCGGTTTTACGAATTGACCGGGGGCTGGGACGGCGTTGGCCTTATACTCAGGTTGCCGTCTGCGGTTCAGGTTCCCGGATGGGCGAGGCGGTGGGGGTACGATACTGATTCCTACGACTTCGAGAGGATTATCCTAGTGGATGCACGGGGCTACGTTGTCTATGATACGGCCGGAGGCCGTCTGCCCGTAGACGCCGATATCTTGGAGTATGCTGAGGCCATTACAGTGAGGGGTACGAGGGTAGGCTACGTTGTCGTCACTGCTTTGTCAGATACAGGGGATCTAGGATTCCTAGAGGAAGCGTTTCTGTCGAGGGTCCGAAGGGCCTTGTTTGTCGCAGGCGGAGCGTCTGTCGCCGTCGCTTTGTTTTTAGCCGTCCGGTTATCCCGGGGGATCTCACGCCCGATTGAAGCTTTGCGCGACGCCTCATCCAAGGTGGCCCAAGGCGATTTTGGCCACCAGGTGAAAGAAGTGCAGGGGGCCCCTACGGATGTGAAGGAGCTTCTGAAGTCATTCAACTACATGTCAGGGGAGCTCAAATCCCAAGAACAGGGGAAGAGGGGCTTCCTTTCAGATGTTGCCCACGAGGTGAGGACGCCGCTCACCATTATCAAGGGAAACTTAGAGGCGATTTCTCTTGGGGCGATTGAGCCTGACGAAGAAACGATTGCCGCCATGTCAGATGAAGTAACCCGCCTCGAAGGGCTACTATCAAACCTGGATCAACTGGACACATTCGGAGTGTTGCCCGAACTGACTACGACATCTGTCTCTCCCGCAGAACTGGTTCAACGGGCTTTATCCTCGGTACAGGGGATAGCTTCGAGGAAGGGGATCAACCTTGAAGGGTCGGTTGAAGACGGCCTTCCCAAGGTACACGCCGATCCCGACGCGGTAAGGCAGATATTCTCGAACCTTCTGTCCAATGCGCTCCGGTACACTTCGACCGGAGGTGCGATAACCGTAAAGGCCTATGAAGACTCCGCTCATTACGTGGTATTCCAAGTGACCGACACCGGAACCGGCATATCTTCTGAAGACCTTCCGAGAGTATTTGAGAGGTTCTACCGTGGTGATAAGTCCAGGTCAAGGTCAACCGGCGGCTCAGGCCTGGGCTTGGCCATAGCCAAAAGTGCGGTTGAGCGGCAGGGCGGCAGTATATGGGTGGAAAGCGTATCGGGCGAGGGGACAAGCGTTTTCTTTAAGTTGCCCACGACTGTCTAAAGTGGCACGTCCTTCTAGCGCTGCCTGTGTTATAATCCATTCATGAAATTAGGGGAAAGGGTGGGTTCATCACCAATGGCAAAAGTCTCAGTAGATAAGGATCTTTGCATCGGATGCGGCCTTTGCGCCGACTTGTGCGCTAACGTGTTCCAACTCGGAGACGATGGAAAAGCCGAAGTAACAAGCCAGGAAGCTGCGGCGGCCGAGTTAGCGTGTGCTCAGGATGCCGCTTCAACTTGCCCCACGGAGGCCATTAAGGTCGAGGAGTAGAAGTTGGAGATAGCGGGTACGCGCAAACTACATTTGTCTAGATGAATGCCAGGTCCGGTGTGCGGCCTGGCATTTCAGTCGCACGCCGGGCATGGCGCTTCACATGGGGGTGATAGTCCCCTGGGAGGTCGGCTGGCAGATTAACGGCCAGCCTCTTACCCGAATAGAGAGTTTCAGAGCGACTCTTATCGCCGCAGCCGTCCATAGTCTGGTGTTCCGATCCAGCATTACAGCAGAGGAGGGTTCTTCAGAGTGGAAAACGCAGAGAGGATTCACAAGGAAGCGATCATCATTGACGGCCACTGTGACACCATCCTGACAGTCGCAGGTTGCAGTTTCATGGGGCAAAAGCCCAGGGACTTCTTCAGTCGGGGAGAAACGGGCATGATTGACCTTCCCAGACTTAAGGAAGGCGGCGTGACCTGCCAGGTTATGGCGGCTTACATAGAACCTCAATATAAGCCGACTCGTTCCGCCAGACGAGCTCTTGAGCTACTTGATGCTCTATACGCTCTCGTCGATCAATCAGACGAGCAGCTTCGTATCGCGACCAAGGCGGCGGATATCGAAGCTGCCAAGGCAGCGGGGGACGTATCTTTTCTTCTCAGCATAGAAGGCGGAGAAGCGGTAGAGGGAAGTCTCGCGCTGCTTAGAGGGTTCCACAAGCTCGGAGTCCGCGCTATGGGGCTCACCTGGAACCAGCGCAACGATATCGCCGACGGCGTGGGGGAAACCTCGGCCGGTTCAGGCTTGACCGATTTCGGCGTCTCTCTTGTGAAAGAGATGGAGCGTCTCGGAATGATGGTAGATGTCTCCCACCTATCGGATACGAGCTTCTGGTCTGTGGACAAGGTCGCTGAAAGGCCGTACATCGCCTCCCATTCCAACGCGCGTGCGCTCGCCTCTCATCGGAGAAACTTGACAGATAAGCAGATAGAGGCTTTGGCCAAGAAGGGCGGAGTCATCGGGGTCGTCTTCGCGTCGTATTTTGTCGACGATAACCTGGATAACGTCTCAATAGCCAGGCTTTGCGACCATATAGACCACATCAAAGGAATCGGCGGCATCGACTGCGTGGGCCTGGGTTCGGACTTTGACGGTTTCAACCCCGCGCCCGGCAAGCCCATGGTGATGAAAGATGCCAGCGAGATGCCCACTTTGACGGTCGAACTCCTTTCCAGGGGCTATACCGAGGAAGAAGTAAAGAAGGTCTTGGGAGGCAACTGGCTTAGAGTGTATAAGGAAGTAATTGGGTAGGATCGCGGCATGCGAGGGCTCCTTCCTGGTATTCGGACGGGATGATCTATAGAAGATGTTGAAGCGCCCGCTTGTAAAGGGGGCGCTTCATAATGGGCCAGTCTGCTACTGAACTGGTGTGATCCTACTTACCGATGCTGATGATTATCTGACGGTGAGGGACATCGTTGATCAGTAGGGTTATGAGAAACTTGCCGGTATCGCCCTTTTCAGTCTTCCAGTTGTACATATACTTGCCGCCCGCATTCCTCCATCCGTCTATGTTGGAGTTGCCGGCGCAGTCGTATTCGATAGGCACGCCATTTTCAGGGATGTCGGTGTACTTCCAGATCGTCATATCCACGTTCAGCCCGGCCATTGGGTTTCCTTCGCAGTCAAGCGCCACGAACTGGAGAGGAACTGTGCTGCCTGACTTGACTGGGCGGCTGAGACTATCAAAGCCGCTGATGTTGCACATGATAGTGAGATTGGCACCCACGAAAGTGAGCGTGTAATTGCGTAAGCGTCAAATAGCGGCCACCTTGCCTACGACC
>DAIRWA010000117.1:0-4552 GCA_036802545.1 Bacillota bacterium
GCGCAAGCTTCAGGCAGTGAGACATATTCGGCAAACGATCCGGGAACGTGAACCCCTATTATCTTCATGCTTTCGCAGATGTGCTGGTTGCCGGTTAAGCACTGTCTGCAAGAACCACACGGTATGTGGGTCTCTCCCGCTACCCTGTCGCCCACCCTAAAGCGTCTCACGCCTGTCCCCACCGCGACGACCTCGCCCGCGAACTCGTGACCGAACACCATAGGCGGCTTCACCCTCTCTTCCGCCCACGGGGTCCAATGCATTATATGAAGGTCAGTCCCGCAGATGGCGGTAGCCTTGACCTTTACCAGCAAGTCCGTTTCTCCGATGACAGGGATCGGCATTTCTCCGAATACAGCTCCTGGAGCTGCGCTCTCCTTGATGACCGCTCTCATCTTCTCCATTAGACCCTGCTCCTTTCATATTTAGACCTTCTCACCGCTTGTTGTTCTTAATAGCCTGTCCTTTCACTGCCCTCAAGCGAGCCGTAACCGCAGCCGTCTTGATGGATTCGACCATGCTCTCGGGGTTGGCGGTCCCCTTGCCGGCCTTACCGAAGGCGGTTCCCAGTTAACAAGGTTCCCTTCGCCAAAAATCTCGGTTAGGTGGTCCGGGAATGGAAGGTGCTCCGCCGGCTGGGCAGCGCCAATGAGTCGATTCTACCCGATCAGAACGCCAATGACCACTTTACGTCCATTCCCATCATCCCTGTGCAAAAACGGCTTCAGCAGCATTTGAACAGCTGGACAGGCAGCCCACCACTTGATCTGTGTGAAGGAGAACCCTCCTGATCCCCTGCTACAGTGTTATTGTTTCTCTCAGAACCTGGAAGCATAATGCACATACCTCGACAGGAGTCGGCGCTCCTTCTTTCGAAGAAGGAAGGCGGTTCACCAAAGAAACAAACCGGCGCGGGCCTGTGGATGCTCCACCCGTCTGGTCAGATGTCAGATAGAGTATGTATCTGGCCGATTGGCCACGGCGTTGAGAGGTAAGCCCTGGCTCTACAAGAAAACACGGAATCGGAGGCGATTTACTTGTTCACGGAACTGCGCACTGAGCTTGTCGCTGCCGCAAAGCTGGCCGCTAGGTCCGGTCTAGTTCAAGAACAGGCCGGGAACTTCAGTCTGCGGGTGCCGGGAGAGGATCTGGTCTTGGTCACTCCGACCGGAATCCATAGAGCCGTGCTTGTCCCCGAAGATATCGTGGTGGTTGACCTATACGGCAACGTCGTCGATGGCTTTCGGAAGCCTACCAGTGAGACCACCATGCATACGGCGCTACTTCGGTCGCGGCCGGACTTCGGCGGGGCAGCTCACACGCACTCTCCCTACGCAACCGCGTTTGCCTGTCTCAACATGCCGATTCCCAATATCGTCGCGGAACAAGCCGCTCACTTTGGCGGGACGATCAAAGTAGCGCCCTACGCGACACCTTACACCCAGAGATTGGCCGACTCCGTTACAAAAGCGCTTGGCGATGACGGGGTTGCCGTTATGATGGAGTATCACGGCGTGATGGTAGGCGGCAAGACAGTGGCGGACGCGGTCATGAAGGCAATCTACGTGGAGGACGTGGCAAAGATCTATCACTACGCTCTACAGATAGGGACCCCCAAAGCGATGCCGTCCCAAGAGGTCAAATACCTATTTGACCGCGCTCGCGGCGTGGTCTCGTAGATGTAAGGGTGGGTCTGATAGCGAGCATGACATGCTTATGGCCGCGACGACAGTTCCGGTGCGATCGCACCGGAACCGCCATGCATATCAAGCCGACTAGCGGTAGCCTCCAGCGTCCGGGAAATGGCAGCTGACGAAGTGTCCGGGCTCAGCCTCGCTGAAAACGGGCTCCTCCCTTGTACACCTTTCCTCGCTGCGGGGGCATCGAGGATGAAAGCGGCAACCTGTAGGCAGGTTGATAGGAGAAGGCGTCTCGCCTTTCAGGACAATTCGCTCCATTCGCCGCTCTTCCCCAACTACAGCCAAAACGCTAGTTAGAGCTTGGGAATATGGATGCAGGCATCCGCCTGAGATAATATCCGCGGGGCCCATTTCCACGATCTTCCCAAGATACATGATTGCGATACGATCAGAGATCAGCCAGGCCAAAGCTAGGTCATGGGTAATAAACAGAAACGCCGAGTTCTTCTGCTTCTTCATACCCACAAACAGCTTAAGAATGTCAGCGCGAACTGAAGCGTCAAGCATGGAAACCGGTTCATCGGCCACTATGAAGTCGGGAGACATTACGAACGAGGTTGCGATAGATACCCTCTGTCTCTGCCCCCCTGAAAGCTCATGTGGATATCGATACAGGTAATCGGCGGCTGGGCGCAAGCCGGCAAATTCCAGCGCCTGTATAGCCCGATCTTCCTTTTCGCCTAACGAAACCTTACTGTCGCTAAGAGTCAGCGGTTCGGTTACGATCTCGAAAACCGAAAACCTCGGGTTGAGCGATTGATATGGGTCTTGAAATATCATCTGAGCCCGCTTCCGAAAACCGCGCATATACGCCTTGTCGTCGGCCCGTATTTCCTCCCCATCGAAGAGCAGCTGCCCATCGGTTTTATTGACAAGTTGGAGAATGGCGCGCCCAGTCGTGGTTTTTCCCGAGCCGGACTCTCCCACCAAAGATAAGATTTCGCCTTTTCCTACATCAAAGCTAATGCCGTTAACAGCGTGGACGATTTTCTTCTGTCGAGCGATGTACTCCTTGAAAAAGCTTTGACGTATATTAAAATCGACCTTAAGGTCTTTCACGGAGACGATGGGCGTTCGCTCCTCTGTCAAGTAGGCTTGTGACTGTGCATCATTCATCTCCGACCCTCCCCAGGTGGCAGGCGACCATATGGCCCGAACCTTCATCAGAAGCCAAGAGCGGCGGTTCCTTTTCCCGACAGATATCTCCCAAACATCGATGGCACCTAGCGGCGAAACGGCAGCCGGCAGGCGGGTTATACAGGTCCGGTGGGTCTCCGGGAATCGAGTCTACAAGCCGCCGTTCCTTGTAAATGTTAGGGAAGGCGCCGATCAACTTCTCGGTGTAGGGATGCCGGGGGCGCCCTACAACCTGACGGGTATGACCTGTTTCCACCACCTTTCCCGCGTACATGACGCAAATACGATCGCAGGTTTCTGTAATGATGGAAAGATCATGAGTAATCATGATCATGCTCATATTCAGCTTGCGGCGCAGGTCGTTAAGCAAATCAATGATCTGTGCCTGCACCATTACGTCAAGCGCTGTGGTGGGCTCGTCGCCGATAATGAGCTTTGGGTTGCAGGCCAGAGCCATGGCAATAATGGCCCTTTGGCGCATCCCTCCGGAAAACTCATGGGGATAGCTCTGCATGAGATTGCTGTCGAGCTCTACAAGGTCGAACAGTTCTTTGACTCGGACCATGGCTTGTTCACGTTTGATATCTTCGTGAATCAATATGGCTTCCGCTATCTGATCACACACCCGCTGAACAGGATTGAGGGCGTTCATGGCTCCCTGAAATATCATTGATACCTCTTTCCAGCGAAAAGAACGCAGGTCCTTATCTTGAAGATCGGTAATGTCGCGGCCGTCGAAGATGATTCTTCCTCCGGTAATACGGCCGTTTTCAGGCAGCAACTTTATGACGGACAGAGCGGTGGTTGTCTTCCCGCACCCCGATTCTCCGACTAAGCCGATGGATTCGCCCCTACTCACGGAAAAACTGACGCCGTCTACCGCCTTCACCTGCCCGGCAGTGATCGTAAAGTATGTCTTGAGGTCTTTGACCTCCAAGAGCATTTCTCTTGTGTCCATCCTCACCGTCTCCTCAGTCTTGGATTGAGGATTTCATCAAACCCGTATCCGATGAAAACGAAAGAAGAAGCAAGCAGAACGATGCAGATGCCGGCCGGAATAAACAGCCACCACGCACCGGTCAAAATAGCTCCCTGCTCCCGAGCGCTGCGTAGGAGCTGGCCCCAGGTAGGAATAGAAGGATCGCCAATGCCCAAGAAAGCTAACGTAGCCTCGGAAAGAATGGCGTTCTGCACGGTTAGCACCAGCTGTGCAAAGATCAAAGGAAATACGTTGGGCAATATGTGGCGATACATCACGTATATCTCCGATGCTCCGATAGCCCGCGCACGCTCCACGTAGTTTCGTTGCTTCACCGAAAGAGTCTGGGCGCGCACAAGCCGCGCCGTCCCCGTCCAGCCGGTGAGGCCTAGAATCCAGATGATATTCGAGAACTTTTGCCCGACTATGGCCGCTAGCACCAGCATGAGGGGCAGCGAGGGAACCATCATGAAAGCCTCAGTAATGCGCATGATGATGGTGTCGTAAAGACCGCCGAAATACCCGGCTGAAATGCCCAAAACGCTGCCGATGAAGGCGACGATCAGGGTGACAAACAATCCGATTTTGAGTGAAGCTCTGGCACCGTGGATGACGGCGCCCAGAACGTCACGTCCCAATTCATCAAAACCGAGCACGTATTTGCCTTCGGGGGGGGCTACCCGTCCGCTAAGGAAGAACTCTGCGTGGTCATAATGGTAGAACAGCGGCCCGACAT
>DAIRWA010000117.1:4562-5704 GCA_036802545.1 Bacillota bacterium
GAAAAAGAGACAGCAGGCATACCCCGAAAACCGCCCATCGGTTGCTGAAAAAAGCAGTCAGGCTTTCTTTTATCTTCTTGTTGCGAAGCATCCTATCGCGCTCACGGTTCACGTCTCCCACCTCCCCCTACTCAAGTTTCACCCGCGGGTCAATATACGTGTACAAAATGTCTAAGAGGAAACTGGCCGCTACGACCACAAGGGCCACGAGGTAGTTGGAGGCCTGAAGCACAGGGTAATCCCTTCGTGTCACAGAATCCACCATCAAACGGCCCATGCCCGGCCAGGTGAACAATACCTCTATGGAAAAAGTTCCGGTAAACATGAACGCAAGGCTCATAATGATCATGTTGATAGAGGGCAACATGGCGTTTGGGACTACGTGCCTGTTTCGAACCTGTCTTTCCGTAAGGCCTTTTGCCCTGGCCGTGAGCACATAGTCTTCGCCGTATACATCCACCATGGCCCCTCTCATAATCATGAAATAGCCGCCGAATATGGCCAGCGCGTAAGACGCGACCGGCACGGCGAGGTGCCACATGACGTCCTTAACGTACGCCCAGGTCGAAGGGAATCGGGCTCCCGCGGTGACCATGCCATTGAAGGGAACCCACCCGAGCCGGACTCCGAAAATCATGAGAAATATCATACCAAGCCAGAAGGTTGGCACGGCGTAGAGAAGCATTGTGGACGAGGTCAATACGAGATCCAGGCGCTTACCTCGACGAGAGCCGGCTAGAATGCCACCAAAAAGCCCCATGGCAATGCCAATGGGAACCGACGAAACGCCCAGCACCATAGAGTTGCGGATTTTCTCTTTGAGTATCGGCCACACGGGCTGCCGATATTGAAAAGACGTTCCAAAGTCAAAGGTCACCATTGACTTCAAGTAGTTTACAAACTGAATGTAGAGAGGCTTGTCCAGTCCATAGGCTTGTTCAATAGTCGCCCGGACCTCGGGGTCCGATACCAACTCTTTCGAGAGCATTGCCAGAGGGTCTCCGGGAATCAGACGAAACAGGAAGAAGTTCAGCGTTATCACAAATAAAAAGACAAAAAGCGTATATTGAAATCGCTTCATGAAGTATTCGAAACTCACAACGTGTTCACCCCTTCGGCCCGATCCCTAGGGCACCTGGGGG
>DAIRWA010000118.1:0-5656 GCA_036802545.1 Bacillota bacterium
CTCGCCGCACTTTAGGAAGCATCTCCGGTATAAACGATTGTCCGCCGAAGCCAGGATTCACGGTCATTACCAGCACCATGTCCAGAAGAGGTAACATGTAGGGCAAGAACTCGGGCGATGTGGCCGGATTCAAGGCGACCCCCGCCTTCTTACCACCGCCTCCTATATTTTGGAGCACTTTGTGGAGATGATTAGTGGCCTCAACGTGAACCGTAAGATATTCTGCCGAGGGCAAGAACGCCGGCACGGCCCAATCCAGGGAGTCTATCATGAGATGCACGTCCAGGGGCAAGATCGACTCTTCATGAAGACGCGAAGCGCTTTGGGGACCGAACGTCAAGTTCGGCACGAACGATCCATCCATGATGTCCAGGTGGAGCATGTCGGCGCCGGCCTCTTTCATGCTCAAAGCTCCGGCCAGAAGGTCCAACGGATCCGCCGACAAAAGCGAAGGAGATACTCTAACCTCACTCATACTTCCGTTTCATCCTCTCAATGGACTCCTCTAGGAGCACAAGATAATTGGCGTATCTTTCCTGACTGATCTTGCCTTCAAAAACCGCGTCACGAACCGCGCAAGGGTCCTCGGTCTTGTGAAGGCATCTCGGGTAGTGGCAGAGAGGCGCCAGTTCGACCATCTCCGGATAAAAGTAAGAGAGTTCCTCCGGCTCGCAGTCTATCCCCTCAAGTTTGCTAAAGCCGGGGGTGTCTGCCAGGAAACCTTCTTCCCCGATCCGGTACAAGGTGACTCCCTTGGTGGTGTGTCTTCCTCTGCCCGTTCGGGCCAACTTGTCGGTTTCCACGCTGATCCCCAGAAGGGCGTTCAAGAGTTTGGACTTGCCAACTCCGCTGGGGCCGGCAAATATCGATGTTCCTTCCCCCATCCTTTCCCGGAGGGAATCCACGCCTGCTCCTGTGACCGCGGAAGTCACATCCACAGGGTATCCTGCCTTTAGATAGGTGTCACGCAAGTCGCTGATTTTCTCCGGGTCTTCTAGGTCGCTCTTGTTTATACACAAAGACCCTTCGATGTCCTGGGACTCCAGATGTACAAAAAGCCGGTCGATTCCGACCGGATCCACTTCGGGCTGGGTTAGGGCGGTTACTATGATGGCCCGGTCGATGTTGGACACAGGTGGCCTCACCAGGAGATTCTTCCTAGGAAGCACCTTCTTCACCGCCATGACCTTCCCGACCTTTTCGATCTCCGCCAAATCTCCCGGGTAGATCAAGTCCGTCTTGCCTTTTCTTAAGCGTCCTCTAAAGACGGATCTAACAGTACGGTTTCCTACCGCAACCTCACACCAGGCCGAATATACTGCCAGTATCTTGCCTACCAAGTCGGAAGCAACACCTCGCCTTATCTAGGATAAATAGTCTTTACGCTTAGCTGTCCGCCGATCCACCAACGCACTACGGCTTTGTCGCCCTGCCAGGCAAAAGCTATATTATACGTGCCTTTGGGGACATTCTGATCATAGACTTGTTTTTCACCTGTCGCGTCAGTGACAGTGACTCGCAAATTGACCGGTTTCTGACGAGTGCCTTCGCTTACCACGATCCGGAAAGCCTCCGTGTGGAAGGCTGCAGGCTCTCCCGAAATTACCAGGTTAACCTTGGTCCGAAGCTCCTGCTCGGTCCCGGCCTCAGGGTCTTGGGATACTACGATACCCGCGGCTACTCCCGGTGTCGACTGTGTAGTCACCGAGCCTACTTCTAGAGTGTTTTCCTGAATCAACGCCTGAGCGTCAGGCAACGGCAGTCCTACCACGTCTGGCACAATCGCCATTTGCACTTCAGGCCCCTTGGAAACCTTGATATGCACCAAGGAATCCCTGGGGACATCCAATCCTGCCCTCGGGTTCTGATCCACGATAAGTCCTTTGGCTACAGTGGAATGGAACACTTCCTGCTGGTCACCCATCTGGACTCCGGCGTTTTGGAACAAAACCCCCGCCTCGCGCGAAGTCTTCCCCATAACGTCAGGTACGGTGGCAAAATCCCTTCCCATAGAAATCAGCACATAGACCTCTCTACCACGTTTGACCGTCTCGCCGCCCAAAGGGCTTTGAGAAATGATCACGCCGGCGGGAACGGTGTCATCCGGGCGCTTTGCCGATATCTGCTGGATCAGGCCTACCTTCTTGCATTCGGCTTGACCCACGACTTCGAGCTTGCCCGTCACATCCGGCACTATAACCGTCGGCACTGACAACCATTGCATGAACTGGTAGAGTGCGTAACCACCCAGGGCAAGAACAACTACCGTTAGAGTCAAAAACACCTTGGCGGTGGTCGAAAGACCCCGCTTCTTCTTAACAGGCCGAGCCAATCCGTCATCTCCTCTACGCGGTGGCAGCGGCGCACTCTCTCTCTTAGCCCCGGCGGTACCGGTGGACGAACCGGCCGCAATAAGCGCGTTAATGGCAATCAGCATTTCATCGGCCGAGGCAAATCTATCGCTTGGGTTCTTGGCCAAAGCCTTCCTAACGAGGTTGTCTACAGCCTGGGGAACCTCGGGCGATGTCTCGCGAAGAGACGGCACCTCGTTCTGAACATGGGAGAGCGCCACTGCCACCGGGCTGTCCCCTATAAAGGGAGGCTTTCCCGCGAGCATCTCATACAGCACTATTCCCAGAGAGTAAAGGTCGGACCGATCCGAGACTGTCCCGTTCTTAGCCTGTTCAGGGGAAATGTATGGAGCGGAGCCGACGACTACGTCCCTGGATGTTGTAGAGACACCGCCTAACGCTCGGGCTATGCCAAAGTCCGCTACCTTGACGTCTCCCTGCTTTGTGAACAGGATGTTTTGAGGCTTGATGTCCCTGTGGATAATACGCCTGGCGTGAGCGTGAGATAAACCTTGACAGATCTGCTGGGCCACTCTCAGGGCTTCTTGCACGCTCAAGCGCCCTTCGGCTCTGAGCTTGTCTCTAAGCGTTCGGCCATCCACCAGTTCCATTATGATGAAATAGAGACCGCCGTCCTCCCCGACGTCGTAGATATTTACAATATTGGGATGGGATAGAGATGCGACCGACTGGGCTTCTCTTCTAAAACGAGCTATGAACTCATCGTCATCGCTCATTTCCGGCCTAAGGACCTTTAGCGCTACGCTGCGGTCCAAAACCAGGTCATAGGCCTTCCAGACTACGCTCATTCCGCCGCCGCCCAACCTCTCCTCTATCTTGTACCGGTTAAGGACTTTTCTCCCTGTGATATCGCTAGCCGCCAAGAACCCTCACCTCTCTCCCCGTCATCCCCATCAGTCTAGATCAGGCCACAAGAGCACGACCGTCGTGTTGTCGAACCCCCCGCGGCTATTTGCCAAGTCTACAAGGGCCTCCGCTGCCTCTTCCCTGGGCTTCTCGTTCAACAATGAGACTATCTCTTTGGAACACACCAACCCGGTAAGCCCATCAGTACACAATAGCACAACGTCACCCAAAGAGAGCTCCTCCTGATAGGTAGACACCATCACTTCGTCCTGTGTTCCCATAGCCCTGGTCAGCATGTTGCGGCCCGGGTGCTTCATGGCATCCTCTTCGGACAAGGTCCCGTCTTGCACCAGTTCGCCGCTTACCGAGTGATCGTCGGTAATCTGCGTAATGGTTGATCCCGATACAAGGTACGCGCGGCTATCACCGACGTGCCCCACATCTACTCTTCGCCCGTCTTCCGAGATTATGGCTCCCGTAAAAGTCGTCCCCATACCAAGGAATCCATCTTTATCAAGACCTGCGCGAAGGATTGAGGCATTACCGTCACGGATCGCCTCTTTGAGAAGTCTCTGGGGTTCGGCCTGTCCGAAGTGCGCCTTAAGGTGCTCTACGGAAAGCTTCACAGCCATGGACGACGCGATCTGCCCGCCTTGGTTGCCGCCTATACCATCCGCCACTACCGCTAACCAAGTACGAGGCTTAGGCAGGGGCTCTACAACCCACGAATCTTCGTTGTCCGGACGCACCCGGCCTCTAGATGATTGCGCGCTCCACTCCAATTCCGGTCCCTCCCAAAAGCCCGTCATCTATGTTTTCTTGTCTGTTGACGTCGAAGCTGCCCACAGGCGGCCTCGATTTCCCCCCCTAGACTACGACGGACTGTGACCTTGACCCGGTTCCTTAAGAGCACTTCTTGGAACTTTTCCACCCTGAGCTTTTCCGGCCTTTCAAACGTGAGCCCTGGCACAAAGTTCCAGGGTATGAGATTAACCAGACAATCTATATCCGACAATAATCTGGCCAGTTGCGACGCTTCCTCCAACGAATCATTGACACCCCGCAAGAGCATATATTCAACCGTAACTCGCTGCCCGGTATCTTCGGCGTAAGAACGCAGGGCAGCCACAATCTCCCCAATAGGATATCGCTTGTTCCACGGCACTATCTGATCGCGCACCTTGTCCGTCGCGGCGTGCAACGATAGAGCGAGCCTGACGCCGCCCGAATCCTTGGCGAACCTTCTGATTGCCTGAGGAACGCCCACAGTGGAAACCGTGACTTTCCGCCTGGACAACCCATATCCTTCCGGCATGGTCAGAGTGTCTATAGCGCCCAGGACAACTTCATAATTCAGGAAAGGCTCTCCGGTGCCCATGAAAACAATATGACCGATCCGTTCCTTCCGGTCGCGGCACATGCCTAAGAACTGTTCGATAATCTCCCCTTTGGAGAGACTCCTTTCGAACCCGATTATAGACGACGCGCAAAACAGACATCCTACCGGACAACCTGCTTGGGTCGACAAGCATGCCGATAAGCCGTACGAGTATTTCATGACGACAGATTCGGCCAGCGGGGTTCCCGCCAATCCCCACAGGTATTTCTTCGCCCAACTATCGGTTCCTTCCTGCACCAAGAGGGGTTCCAGGCGCCTGAGGGACAGGGTCGTTGCCAACTTCTGCCTCAGCGTGAGGGGTAGATCCGTCATGTCGTCGAAGGACGACGCCAGCTTCTGATAGGCCCACGACCATATCTGTTTTGCCCTGTAAGGCTTCTCTCCCAAATCGGAAAGCATATTTGACACTTCAGGCAGACTTAACTCGAAAAGGTTTGGCAGCAAAGAGTCATCCACGGCTGTCCGGCTCCTGTTCATTGATGGGTAGGCGTCGGGCTCGGGCCACGAAAAAACCATCGGTACGAGATTCTGTTGGCGACAAGTACCGGTATCCGGGGCCTCTGAATCGTGCATCTTGCGTCATCAGTTCTCCGCCGGGAAAATGAACCGGGTCCTCGGGCGAAAACCACGGATGGGTTCTCAGAAACTCATTCCACACCATTTCGTTTTCCTCGTCAGTCAAAGTGCAGGTGCTATACACCAAGACTCCCCCGGCCTTTACTTTGCCTACCACATTATCCAACAAAGCCTTCTGCCTCCGCGCCATGGGCTCTATGTCCGACTTCCTCCGGTTCCACCTAAGGTCGGGGTTTCGACTCAAGACCCCCAATCCCGAACAAGGCGCGTCCAGCAACACCCGGTCGAAGTCTTGCTCTGGTACATCCTTAGTCGCGTCCATCTCCCTCACACAAACGTTAGAGACGCCCATTCTCTGGGCGTTTTCGGTGACCATGGACGCCCTCTTGGCATCTATGTCCGTAGCCAACACCTGTCCTGTAGGCCCCACCAGTTCCGCCAGGTGCGTCGTTTTTCCGCCGGG
>DAIRWA010000119.1:0-5620 GCA_036802545.1 Bacillota bacterium
TCGCTGCAGTCATTTCACGTGCGGTGTATCCGATGATCAATGCGTCTAGCAGGGATGTCGGAGGCACTTGCGAACCCGACTGCGTTTGACGGCGCTGTTTTGATAGCAAAGAAGAAAGTTGCGGCCAACTACCGACTGGCGGTGCCTCAGTACTACGAGGGGCGCATACAATTATCTGTTCCCCTCGGCGGTGACTCTGGTAAGGCCGAGGTTGCTTTGGTCATATCAAAGGAAAACCAGTTCTATACAGGGCATTCTTGCTCTGCGCTCGTGCTCCCAGACTAATGCGGTTCCCAAGCACCGTTTAATACGCCGGAAGCGCCTGCCGGTCATGTGGGAGCGAAGCAACTCCTAAGCTTGCCTTACGGCAGTCTATTCACATCCCCACCAGCTTTACTTCGCCCCACACCGCCATCTTGTCGCCAAGGATGACTAAAGCCCCCGATATGCCGGGGACCTTCGAGGCAAAGCGTACAGCCTTCTTCAAATCAGACTCTGACTGGGCGATGTTTCCTAAGGCAGTAGCTACGGAGTCGGCTAGGGCAGTGTCTTGAGCGAGGACCACCGCGGCGTCCGCATGGCCGAAGCTTACCGCATGGCCGACCGTACCCGACGATGTGCAGATGCCGAGCGGTGTGGATGCAGCGGGTATCTCCAGCGCCATCTTCTCACTTAGAGGGGAAGAGCCTGCGTAGATGCCAATCTTCCTGGTAGACGACGTCTTGAGGAAAATGTCTCCACCGTTTTCCACGATTACTTCCAGAGAGTGCTGCAGCAGGTCCATCCCAACGAACTCGCTGATTGCACCGGCCACAGCTGCCATCGGCCCGACGCCCGCAAGTTCGCCAGCAAGACACATTCGCCGGACTATGGCAGGCGCATCGGCTGCCACTTTCAGCGGAACGAAAGAGGTTATGAATTCCGGATGACGGGCGGCGTAGTCCTCAATGGACGCCCGGTGCCGCATAACGGACATGAAGGCTTCGGTCTGGATTATAGTCGCCGCTACGGGCGAGCGCGCCTGCCCCGGCCTAGCTACGTGCCCTATACGACGACAGACGTTAGATCCTGGCGTCCCTCCTAAGCCACCCGAAAGGCTTATTTTGATGGTGTGGGACGACTTGGCAGTTGCAGGCTTGACTGTGTGTTCACCCCCGGGCTCAATCGTGGATTCACCTGAATCCCAGAAGGAGCATAAAGATCCTCGGCCCGGGTTACCTTGGACGGTGCGCAGTTCTGGTAGCTCTTGCTCTGCCCGCACACCGATTTGCAGGTCAGTCTCCCTTACGGCGCAGTTGAAGAAGACCAGGTCGTTTCCCTTGAACAGGTCCCGGTACGCCCTCGGCTCGAACACTGACCCCATACTCCTTTCCGACTAGGCGCGGATCTTGATCTTGCTACGCCGTTCCACCGGTAGCTCCGCAGGCAGTTCCATCCGCAGTTTCAACGGCAATCGGTAGCAGCCCCATCGACAGCTCGGTTGCTCTTCACCCGGAACTCCACCGACAGTCCAGCTGCAACTTCATCGGCTGTTCCACCGAACGCTTCACAGGCCACGCTTCCGACAGCTCTATCCGCCATCCATACTTGCAGCCCAACTCTCTGCTGCGCCCCGGGTGTGCTCCTCACAGACAATCGAACCACTGCTCAGTCTGGCACTGCCTAAGACAGCTGGGCACTGCCCAGTCCAACGTTGCATGAGACAGAGTTCTATGTAGTCCGGTTGTACCTGCGCGGCGTCCGCGCTATATAGAAATATCCATCGCCCCAACAGGACAGGCGTTTACACAAGCGTGGCACACCAGGCACTTCGCCTTGTCGAAGATCAGAGCCCAGGACTCTGTGTCCATGGTCAGGGCTTTGGCCGGACAGACTGCCGTGCATGCGCCGCAATGCACGCATACGGCGTCATTCCATGCCACGCTTCCGTTTAGGAGTTCGCATTCTACTCCCTCGCCCTTGAGGAAGTCGAGCGCAAGGGCTAGGTTTTCCTCAGAACCCTCAATATCCATCACCAATCTTCCCACGCTGCTGGAAGAAATCTGGGCGTGGAGGATGTTGATCTTTAGGTTGTAGTCCTTAACCAGGTGATAAGTGACGGGCCGCGCAACGTGGCTGGGAGGAAATCGGAGTAGGGCTTTAACCTTCTTGGCGTCGCCGCCAGTGCCGCCAGGCATGCTGACGCAAGGGTCAGATACACTGTCATAGTCGCCACGCGTGCCATCGCCGGAATCCAACGCACCGTACGAGCCGCCGAGCGTGTCATCGTGATGGTCGGGTGTACGGCACGAGGCGTCAAGCGTGTCATCGTGATGGTCGGGTGTACGGCACGAGGCGTCAAGCGTGCCATCCTCGGGCTCCGACTCACCGCAAGAACCGCAAGATGGATTACGTGAAGCGACCGAAGAGACGCCGTTCAAAGATTTCCGCATTTCTACTTCACCTCCACCTCTTCTAGAGACTTGGGCTCGGCAGCCAATGGGAGGGATTGCACCGGTTTCTGCAGGTAAAACCGTCCTTCTTGGATGGACGCTTTGAGTGACAACGCAATCTCTCTTGCTTTCTTGAGGCTGGAAAGAGGCGCTGTCGGAATTTGTCGCCCATTTAGGTTTACGCTGCCGCCGCGCAGTTCCTCGTAGTTGACCGTGGAGATAACCGGCTTGGACCGCTTTTGGATGCCGTAATCGAACACGTTTGTTTGGATGTCCCGATTCCGGACCGAAACGAAGCGCATCATGTCCTCGTCGATTATTGGAATCGGGATGCCGACGCCCACGAACATGGTGACGCCGTAGCGCTCAAAGACCGCCGCTCGGATGAAGTCCGTACTCATCTGTTTGAGGTCGCCGATGAGCGAAAGGGTCCCGGCGCCTCCCACCGGTACCGAGCTTTCGTTTCGATGCTGGCCGGGATTGTGTTGGGTGCCTTCCCACGCCACGTAACCCTGTGCGCCGCCCAGGAAGATGCGGGTTCCGATTCCTATCGTTCTAAAGCAAGGGTCGTTCAACAAGGGGCTGAGCTCTCCCGAAGTGCTGTAGTTGACGTTTCCCGTTCGCGGTAGGAGAGTGCCCATGTACGTGTAGATCATCCTGTCCGTGGAGTTTGTCGCCGCTCCGTAGTTCTGGTAGCAGTTCCGCGGATTGAACATGAAAGCTTGGTTGATGGAGTCTTTGGTAATCTCGGTCTCTATCTCCTTGCGAGGATAGCAGTCCGTGCCATAAGACGTCGCTTTCAGACGCACTTTCTTTCCGGCTATGAGATCTTCGATGACGTGAGCTCCGCCGTATTCCATTCCCCGGGTTTCGGACAGCTCGGCGGCGCCGATGAAAGCGTCCACGGCAGCAAGTCCTCCGTAAGCGGGGACGTCGTTTAGCCAGACCTTATTCATCTTGATGGGAGGCTCCGGATGGCCGAAGTTTAGGAACGCTCCAGACGAGCACATGGGCCCGAAGGTGCCTGTGGTTACGACGTCCACTTCCTTGGCCGCTTCTGATACGCCCTTTTCGTCCACGATCCCCAGGATTTCTTCGGCGGTGACCACGACGGCTTTCTTCCGCCTTATCTTCTCGTTTATCTCTTCGAAAGATTTGTAGGGCATCGACAAAGCCCCCTTCAGACTAGTGTTTTATGCCTGCACACTGCAGCTTTGCAGTTCTACGCTTTCCGAATAATCGTTTGGATATCGATAGCAAATGGGTCAGCGAATTTCGAATCGGTCCCGTTTGAATCCAGAATCAAATCTCGCATCAATCCTCAGATCCCGGCGTTCGGTATAGCGCCGCCTCTAATGTGGCATTCCCTAACCTTTCCTCGCATGCCACCCAGAGCCCGCATGGAGATGCCTGCCCAAATGACTACTCAAACGATAGAGACGACAGAAACCGCTCCTGAAATCCTTCGATAGACGCAAGGTCAACATGCTGGATGGCCTTGGCCAGACGTTCCGCTTCCGCCTTCACGCTATCCGATAGCAAAATGGCTTTGGCTCCCACGATGGCGGCGTTGCCTACCTGTCTCACCTTTTCTGGCGCGATAGGAGGGACTAGGCCGGCTTCCAGGACGCTTGCGACTCGAAGCGATGTTCCAAACGCGCCCGCCAGATAGACGGCATCGAGTTCGACGGGGGTAGCAGAGGCCACTCCTGCTTCATGGAGCAGCGCGTCTACAGCGCATCTCAGGGCTCCTTTGGCCAACTGCACAGCTCTGATATCTTTCTGAGTCAAGAACAGATCCGGAGCGAGCGCGAACTTCAACGACCCATCGGTTTCATGGATGATCCTATCCGAGAAGGTCTCTCGCCGGTGCATGAGACCGCTCCGGTCCAGTATGCCGGCACGAAGGAGCGCTACGATGGCATCCAGGATGCCCGAACCGCAGATCCCGGTAGGTTGGCCGCCGCCTACCACCGAGAGTTCAAACTCAGGCAAAACCTCATATACCGCCCCTGGCAACGCTAACATTCCCTGGGATATCTCTCCTCCTTCAAAAGCCGGTCCGGCAGGAGCGGAGCATGCGTAAAGCTTGCCGTTGCGGCAAAGAAGGACTTCGCTGTTGGTTCCAACATCTATTAGCAGAGAAGTTGTCGGCAAAGACGCGATACCCGTGGCAAGCGCTGCCGCTACGAGATCCGATCCAACGAAGGACTCGACCACCGGAGGAGCGTATACGTGTGGGATCCCCAATATATCGGCTTCCCTAGGTTTGAGAGTTGCCGCTGTATAGGGATGAACCGACAGGTCTTTCACGGACAGCCCCAGAGCCAGGTGATGCATGGCCGTGTTTCCCACCAAAACAGAGGCCAACACCTCTTTACGACGAACCCCGGAGGATTTCAATAGGTCGGAGAAGGCTTCGGCGATTGAGTCCAGGGCAAGTCGTCGCAATTTCCCGTTGTTCCTAGGTCTCGCCGTGGCGTACAGGAGGCGGGACATGATATCCGCGCCATAAGCTGCTTGCGGATTAGGGCGCACGGATGACGCCAGTTCTTCGCCCGTTCGTAAGTCTATGAGGGAGACCGAGATGGAAGTGGTGCCTAAGTCGATGGCCAAGCCGGCTACCCTGTCGGTTGTCCGCGCATCTGTCAAACTGGCCACGGGACCAGCCCCCGGTCTCGGCGCCGGGTCGACCGCGGAACCCGCTGTCTGGTCGGTTGCCTGGCCAGTTGCCAGGCCACACACTGGGCCTCCTGCGCCGCCAGATGCCATCCCCGGTGCCTCACGCCGGCCTTCTGTTGCTCGGACGCTTTCTATCCAGTTGCCCTGCAAACCGGCGGTCATACCGACTGGGAGCGCCGGGATAGATACCGTGACGTCTGTGTCCACCGCGAACTTGCATGCCAGTCTGTATCCGTCGGCGAGACGCGCGCCTGGCAAGTGAACAGAGTCTTCCGGCGAGACCCGCACCGCACACTTGCCGCATCGCCCGTTGCCCCCGCAAGGCGTATCCAAGTGTAGGCCGCCCATCCTTAGCGCGTCAGAAAGCAAAGTCCCTTTCGGCACCCGTATCGCTCCGCCCGCCCAACGGACCGTGACAACGCTCATTGCGCCCGAGATGTCCTTTCGGCCAAGGCTCCTTCAGCCATGGCCTTCTGGGCCAAAACCCTCTCTGCCAGAACCTTCTT
>DAIRWA010000120.1:0-5595 GCA_036802545.1 Bacillota bacterium
AGATGGTTGGAGATATGGAATTTGGTATTTATGCAGTATAACCGCGACGAGGGCGGAGCTATGACCCCGCTGCCGAAGCCCAGCATAGATACGGGCCTGGGGCTAGAGAGGATCGCTTCGGTGCTCCAGGGTGCGGATACGAACTATGGAAGCGACTTGTTCGTCCCCATCATAGAGAAGATGGAGCGGATTTCCGGGAAAAAGTCCGGCGACGGCGCTGAGGTATTTCCGTTCCGAGTCATCGCCGACCACATCCGGTGCTGCGCATTCTTGGCCTCAGACGGCGTGCAGCCTTCCAATGAAGGACGCGGATACGTCATGCGGCGCATCTTGCGGCGAGCCGCCAGGTTTGGGCAGGTCCTAGGAGTTGACGAGCCCTTCCTTGGGGCTCTGGTACCTGTCGTGGTGGATATTATGGGGAGCGCTTATCCGGAGCTGGTGGAAAAGCAAGACTACATCATTGAGCTTCTGACTCAGGATGAGACTAAGTTTCACAATACTCTTATAGATGGACAGAAGAGGGCCGATGACCTTATGAACGCGGCCCTTCTAGAAGGGAGCCGGGTAATTTCCGGGAAAGACGCATTTGTCTTGTACGATACTTACGGTTTTCCCATCGATCTTACCAAGGACATGGCAAGGGAAAAGGGCCTGACCGTTGACGAGAGCGAGTTTGGGGACGCCATGGCCGAGCAGCGGGAACGCAGCCGCAAAGCGAGGCAGGGGTCGCATCACGACATGGAGGCCCTTTCAGAACTGGTAGCGGACCTTCCGCCGACCCTTTTCACGGGTTATGAAGAGATGAAGAACACGGGAAAGGTCCTGGCGATCGTGGTGTCCGATGCAAGGAGCACCGAAGCAGACCCCGGGGATGAAGCCTTGGTGGCTTTCGATTCCACCCCGTTCTATGCCGCTGCAGGCGGCCAGGAAACCGATTACGGAGTCTTGGAGCTTTCCCAGCCGGGTCTAAGACCCACTAGAGTGGGCAAGGTCACTCTGGTGCAGAAGACTCCAGGTGGAGTTTACTTACACAAAGTAGCGGTGGAGCGAGGAGGAATCATGGTGGGCCAGGAACTCACCCTTCGTGTGGACGAAAAGCGGAGGATGGGGCTTAGGCGACACCACACGGCCACTCACCTCTTGCATAAGGCCCTAAGGAGCGTGCTTGGGGATCACGCTGAACAGTCAGGCTCGCTGGTAGATGAGTCGAAGCTCAGGTTCGATTTTCGCCATTTTCAGTCCTTGACCGAAGAAGAACTATACGCCGTCGAGGACATGGTGAACGCCGCGATAATGGAGGATCTTCCGGTGGAAACGGCCGAGACCTCTATAGATGAAGCCAAAGCCCGTGGAGCTACAGCCCTTTTTGGCGAGAAGTACGGAGAGAAGGTCCGGATCGTTGACGTATGCGGGTATTCCATGGAGTTGTGCGGGGGAACTCACGTGCGCCGGACCGGGGAAGTCGGGCAGTTTCAGATCGTATCCGAATCGGCGGTCGCCGCGGGCATCCGGCGTATTGAAGCGGTCGCAGGCACTTCGGCCTTGGACAGGAGCCGGACCAATGCCCGGATGTTGGCATCGTTGGCGGGGCGTTTTGGGATCTCTCCCGAAAATCTTCCCTCCCGCGTCGAGGCGCTGGAGGAAGAAGTCGCGGGTTTGCGAAAGCAGTTGGAGAGGGCCAACAAGGGAAAGGTTAACGAACTGGCAAAAGAACTCCTGGGTAAAGCGGAAAGTTTGTCAAAGCCCGGGAACCTGAAGATAGTCGCCTCACGTCAAGATTCAATGGATGTGCCCGGTCTTCGAGAATTGGGGGACCTGCTCAAAGAAGAAGGGTGCTCAGTCGCAATACTGGCGTCAGGAAGTAAAGGGCGGAGTTCGCTCTTAGTCATGGTTTCCGACGAGGCCGTCTCAAAAGGGGCTGACGCTGTCAAAATCGTGAAAACAGGCGCTTCTGTGCTAGGAGGGTCAGGTGGCGGGAAAAGCCATATGGCTCAAGCGGGGGGAAAGAATCCAGACAAGATCGAAGAGGCATTGCGAGCGGCGACCGAAGAAGCGCGGCGGTCTTTATAGGTTTAGTCATCTTCAAGAGGCAGAGTAGGAATACCCGAGATTGCGGCGAATCCATGTATATTGGGGGGACATCAAACGATGGCAGAGTTCGAAGAGACTCGGTTTTTCAAGATAAGGCCAGATAAGGAGAATGAAACCAAGAGCCTGATCCTAAAGGTTTATGGTGCTTTGGAGGAAAAGGGCCACAACCCGATAAGCCAGATCGCGGGATACCTCTTGTCCGGGGACCCGACGTACATCACCAGCCACAACAACGCTCGGAGCCTCGTGAGAAAAGTTGAGCGAGATGAGATCCTTGAAGAACTCATCAGGGCTTACGTGGCTTCCAGTCGGGCAAAGTAGGCGCTTCGACACTCTTGACCATGCTGCTCCTCGCAGAATCTGAGCAGCTTGTATTAGTATTTCCATAGACTCTTCTGTGGGACTGTATCAAGGTGCCGGTAATATGCTAGCCTTTCTATGACTTAGCGAGACGACATGGGGGAGAAGTCAATTTGATACCCTTGCGAGACTCCCAGAGGACACATGGCAGGCCCATCGTAAACTGGACTCTCATCCTTCTAAACCTCGCCGTGTTCGCGTACGAGCTGACCCTTAGCAACGCCGGTTTGCAGCAGTTCACCATAAGATGGGGGGTAATTCCCGGCGTAATTACCAACCCCGGAGTTTTTCCCCGCGAGGCCTTATCTCAGACGGCAGGTGTGTTCGGCCTGGTTACGTCGCTGTTCGTCCATGTGGGCTGGGTGCATGTCCTGGGGAATATGCTGTACCTTTTTATCTTCGGTGATAACGTAGAAGACCTACTTGGACACGGTAGGTATTTGTTTTTCTATCTGGCGGGCGGAATAGTCGCTTCGTTAGCCCACGTTTTTACATCCCCATCGTCATTGGTGCCGACGGTGGGTGCCAGTGGCGCCGTTGCCAGCGTGCTGGGCGCCTATTTCTTGAATTTTCCTCGGGCCAGAGTAACCGCGGTGATTCCTGTGGGTTTGTTTCTTCCGGTAGTGCAGGTCCCGGCCATCGTCTTTTTGTTCCTGTGGTTTATAACAAACCTCTTCTCCGGTGTCGCCGCACTGGGTGGACCGAGCCACGGTGGGGTGGCTTGGTGGGCTCACATCGGAGGGTTCGTCACAGGGATGTTGCTCTCTGTCGTGTGGCGACGCAGGCACATAGTCCGACTGTAACCCAAATTTAGAGCCGGCATCGCTTGTCCCCTGGGAGGATATATCCAACAAAAAGGCGAAGTGAACTTTTGGTTTGCCAATATGAACCGGGAGGGACATAAGTGCCAAGAGTTACGTTGTCGGTGATAAAGGCGGATGTTGGCGGCTTCGTCGGCCACTCCAGCGTACATCCCGCGCTCCTGGAAACCGTAAGGGAACACCTTGATAAGAAAGGGACTTTCCTTACGGATTCCTATGTCACCCACGTAGGTGACGACATTGAACTAGTCATGACGCATCAGAAAGGTGTGGATAACGAGGAAGTTCATAAGCTGGCCTGGGATGCGTTCGTAGCGGCTACGGCCGTGGCCAAGAAGCTTAAGCTGTACGGCGCCGGACAGGATTTGTTGAAGGATGCTTTTTCGGGCAACATCAAGGGCCTGGGGCCGGGTGTGGCGGAAATGGAGTTTGAGGAGAGGCGCTCCGAACCCATCATCGTCTTCATGGCGGACAAAACTGAGCCGGGGGCTTGGAATTTCCCGCTCTACAAGATGTTCGCCGATCCGTTTAACACTGCGGGTTTGGTCATCGATCCTTCAATGCATCAAGGATTTGATTTTGAGGTCCACGACCTTATGGAGAACAAGAAAGTCGTGTTCCATTGTCCGGAGGAGCTTTACGACCTGCTGGTGCTCATAGGCGCTCCGGGCAGGTACTGCATAAGGGCGGTATTTGCCAAGAGGACGGGAGAAATCGCGGCCAGTTCGTCTACTCAAAGGTTGAACCTCATGGCAGGGAGATACGTGGGAAAGGACGATCCGGTGTGCGTCGTCAGGTGCCAAAGCGGATTGCCGGCGGTAGGCGAGGTTCTGGAGCCGTTTGCAAGGCCTCACTTAGTGTCTGGCTGGATGCGCGGTTCTCACCACGGCCCACTAATGCCGTGTAGCATGAACCAGTGCAACCCGACCAGGTTTGACGGCCCTCCGCGGGTAATCGCCCTCGGCTTTCAGCTCTGTAACGGTAAACTGCAGGGTCCTCAAGATTTCTTCGCGGATCCGTCTTACGACAACGCCAGAGCTATGGCCAACCAGCTTGCCGACTACCTCAGGTCCCTTGGCCCCTTTGAACCCCACAGACTGGGGCTGGAAGAGCTAGAATACACCACCATGCCTCAAGTCATGAAGAAGCTTGCAGGAAGGTTCGAGTCAATCGACTAACGAAGAGGGTCCCTTCGACATTGCCGGAGGGACCCGTCGAGCTCAGAAACCAGGTGACGATCCTTGCTTTACTCCCATTTAGGCAATACCGGTCTATGGGTTTCTGCCATGTGTGCCGGCTCTCTAAGCGTTAGCCGACTGCAAGCCGGGTTAACAATAGAGGAGGGGCGGAAGGTCATGGCGTATGCCTGGGACCTGGGAGTGAATTTCTATGATACCGCTGAGTTTTACGAGACCTATCCCTATCTGACCCAAGTGGCAAACAAGCCGGGGGCGGTGATCTCCAGCAGGAGTTATGCTACGACCGAGTCCGAGATGGGGAGAAGCCTGGACTCTTATAGGCGTGAACTGGGCCGGGATGTGGTTGACATTTTCGGCTTGCATGAGCAAGAGTCGGGACTCACCCTTAAGGGGCACCGAAGAGCTTTGGAATTCCTCGCGCGGGAGAGAGAACGAGGATCGGTGAGGGCGGTATCCGTTTCCACGCATCATGTGGCGTGCGTAAGAGCCGCCTCGCTCCTTGATGAAGTCGACGTCATATTTGCCATATTGAACGTCGCGGGCCTAGGTATAGCCGATGGAAACCGAGAAGACATGGAAGACGCGCTTCGGTTCGCCATGGAGTGCGGAAAAGGAGTATACATTATGAAGGCTCTTGGCGGCGGGCATCTTCACGGAAACCCCTGGGAGGCTCTGACTTACGCCCGGAGTTTTCCGTACAAGAACAGTGTGGCGGTAGGTGTCAAAACCCCGCAAGAAGTCTTGTATAACGCGAAAGTCTTGTCCGGCGAGTCGGTTCCATCCGACCTCTCAGCCGCCGTGTTGAATAGAAAAAAACGTCTCGTCGTAGAAGAATGGTGTCAAGCATGCGGCAAATGCGTAAAACGGTGTGGTTTTGAGGCCTTGTCTCTCGACTCCGGGCGAATAGCAGTAGACGAGTCCAAATGTATGCTGTGCGGCTATTGCGGCGGCGTGTGTCCAGAGTTTGCGTTAAAGATTATATAGGTCGGAAACGTTTTAGGGCTTAATCTCACGGGAGATGATCTATTGGGGCCGTCTGGAAAAGTCATAGGCATCGACCTCGGTGAAAAGCGCGTCGGTGTCGCTATCAGCGATGAACTGCGTTTTGCGCACCCATTGTGCGT
>DAIRWA010000121.1:0-5572 GCA_036802545.1 Bacillota bacterium
TTGCCAGGGTGGTTCATTATGTAACCTCATAGCGGACTGGGCATAAGATGCTGTAGCCCAGATCTGGAGGTGACGAAAGGTGCCCAACAAGGAACTAGTCGAGACGGTTCTCCAGGCTGTCAAAGCCCAGAGGCCGACACGTGAACCCTGCGGCAACCATAGAGTTGATTGCGCCGTCCCGGATTTCGTTCTCTATTTCATCTTCTGCGACTGCACAACCATTAACAATGGAGCGTGCGAGGATTGGAAGTTCTGCAATCCCTGCCAAAACCGGCCCAGCTAGATACCGCCGAATTAGAAGACGACCCGCCTGGCTTAGGTCAGGCGGGTTGTTCATTGGAGCCTCACGAACAGGAGCGGGCAGATCTCAACTATCGGCAGCTGAGCGGCCTACCCAACGACGCCGTCCGAACCTCTTGTGGTCCTTGCCATTTACCTTAAGAGACTCGGTAAAGATGACATAGAGACCTTTAGTGGGGGCGCCTCTTGGCCCTCCCCCGCAGCGTAGCTTCCTCAATTCTCGTTCCAACACTCTGGCGACGCACTTTTTCCTTCTCCCTAACAGCCCGCCTTTGGTGTGCACTATAACGAAACTGTTGGCAACGCCTGAAGGGCATTGTGACATTCCATCGGGCTCGTGTCCCATGAGCAAAGGCCATCGCAGTCGGGGTAACTTGAAGGTCAACAAGGGCCGTCTCCGCTTCCTACCTGCCATGAGCCTCCTGCGTCTGAAGCCCCGTCTCCCAGACGTATCTTCTGCGGTTTCCAGCAATCCTAAGCTCGATGCCGGCACCGTTGTCTCCACGACAGCCAACGGCATCCCGGTTGCAGGTTGGGGCGCTATTTCATTGAGGCACTCCCGGCTCCCGGCAAACTTCAGTGTAGGCAGAGACTCTTGGCTGGCCATCAGGATGTCTCCGAGGCCAAAGAAGCGCCTAAAAGGATTTACCCGCACAGGGGGAATGCTGCTGCTGTTAGCCATCATATCCGCCATGGGCGACAGAAGCTCTTGAGGCAGCTCGCGAACCGGCCCCCCAAGTGCCGACAAGGCACCCAGATATGCGTTCTCCAGAGAAAAAACGCCCATTTCGCGAGACCGTCGGCATTCGTCAAGCATCGCCCGATCCACTCGGGCCGTGTACAGAAGGTCACATCCTTCGTTTGGCCGAAGATTGATAGGCTCCGGTGGAACGTCCTGATCTATTTGCAGGAGCTCGCTGTCAGTCCAAAACCCCTCCCTATATCCCGGTTCCCCATTGCGCGCGACGACTAAGGGCGTCTGTCCCTGCAGCCCAAATGGGATTGTCGAGGAACTGGCGTTTACTACCCTTAGCAGAAACCGGTCTCCCAGGGCGACCGAGATCCGGGTGTGATAGCCGGAAGGGAGACTACAGGCAGTCGTCTCTCCAAGTGGAGGCAACTGCGCCGGAAGTAATGTGTCTGGAAATGACCTGCCGTTTACCAGAGATACCACTTCCCTGCCGCCGGTAGGGGTCAGGCGGCAGCTGTCGAACATGAGAAGAATCCATTCGCTGTCAAAGAAGGACCAGGCGTGGCTGGAGCCAAAGCTCCTGTTAGTAGCCCGAAACGGAATCTGATGCGAGCCCGCGGACCTCCACCCTAAGAGGGGCCGCTTACGAAGGCCGTTGTCCGCTAGAGACACGTAGGACGGATATACAACGATGGTTCCATAGGCGCTGATCCCGCACCCTCCGGCAGCTTCCAGTTTGTAAAGGTAAGTGCCGGGCGCCTCGGGCCTAAAGAGGAATGAGGCGGAACCTGGGGGGAAGGCCGTTCCCGTCAGCTCTCGCGGGTCTCCCAGCCGCACAGGGTGTAGCCCGCAGAATACCTTGAAGGATTTGAGGTCCACTCCGATCTCCGCATCCTCGGAAGGCATCAGTGTGATGACCGCCTCGTCTCCCAAATCCATGTCAAGCCTGGGCGACGGGACCGTGGGCGCATACGTCGTACCTCGGGTGCTTGCCAGAGCGTCAAAGGATAAGGTCGGTTCGATGACGCTTTCGTGGCTTCTTGACCTTGGGCCTAACGACTGCACTTTGTGCAAACCTCCGACTAACCCCAAAGCAAGGACAGGTTGGCGAGCGGTTACATTTTCATGGATCGAAGGCACCAGAATAGAATCTGTGGCCGTAACGTAATTGCAGTAAAGCCTCACAGACATGGGCAAATCGCCTCTCTTGCCAGGTATCGCTTGGATAGCTTATGTGGACTTAGGGGTGAGGGTTACCACAGAAGAAATGAATGGAGCCGGCGGTGGGACTTGAACCCACGGCCTGCGGTTTACGAAACCGCTGCTCTGCCACTGAGCTACGCCGGCTTGGTTCTCCTATTTATCGTTTCTGGAACGCCTGGAAATCAAACTGGAGCGGGAGACGGGGTTCGAACCCGCGGCCTTCGGCTTGGGAAGCCAACGTTCTACCACTAAACTACTCCCGCCCGCTGCATATCAAATTATAACTGGGAGTATCCCCCGGCGCAAGTGCTGGAAAACAACGGGAGGTCCGGTTAGAATCGCCGCGTCAGGGACCTGATGCTGGAGGTAGCCCCACGAAGCCGCGCATCATGTCTCTTTTCCGTCACATATTTCGACCAACAATCTGGGCACAGGTAAAGACCGGATATGATCTCCTTGACGCCCTGGACCTCGCCACAGGAACGACACTGCCTGGCATGGCAGCAAGGAGCCACCTTTATCGCGCCGAGAGCAGAAGTAACCGCAAGTTTACGGCCTATAGACCATTTAAGAGCCGAACGCAGGCTAGCGGGTACTACAAGTTTTCCTCCGGAGCCAAGATAGCAGTCCTGAGCAGTCGCGTCGGCGAGGATATCCGGGACCTCCTCGCCCTTTTCGATGAGGTATAGTTCCGACCCCTGCGCGACGCCTGTCAGGACCAACCCGTCACTCCATCCCCTGGGGGTCCTGAGTGAGCTCGGCAGAGTGAATCTCCACCCCGTAGTGAGCGTACAGACATACTGCTTGGCCTCGGTCAGCCTCACCGCCATACTCTAACCACCTTTGTTGTTCTCTTCTCGCGCCTACGGCCGAGAAAACGCCTGTTTGGGGTTACGCCCTCTCGGCCTTTCTCTCTAGTGACACCCTGCATCTTTGGCAGAGGTAGACGTTTGCCAAGGTTTCTCTCACATCCATCTCCGAGCCGCATGCCTGACATCGGACTTGCTCAGCTTCGGGGGACATCATTATCTCGTCTCCCGTAACGCTTAGCCTTAGGATTTGGCCGCGATATATGTGAGTTTCCGCCCTCACCCTGGGAGGTATTACTATTTTTCCAAGGGCTCCGACCTTGGTGACGTCAGGGCACGCAACGCACCTTAGGGGGTGTCGGATCCTGATGTGGCGCCCGTCCCAGCTAACGCACACGGTGGTCTCCCTATCCCACCCCAAATGATCCCTCATTTGCTTGGGGATAGTGACTCTCCATCCGGAATCCACAAACCTTGTCTTGTCAGGAAGCACGGTTGTCATCGGCTTCCCTCCTCCTCGATGTCTGTCTTGGCATCAATGATATTGGGCAGATTAAGGGCTATGTCAGGCAAGACCACGCCTCTCTCGGTTATTATCCCAGATATCAATGAGGCGGGGGTTATGTCAAATGAAGGGTTAAAGGCTCTTGCCCCCGCAGGGGCTATGCGTGTGCCGAAAAACGATAGAACCTCGCTTTCCGGGCGCTCCTCTACCGGAATCTCTTTCCCGCTCCCCATGGACATGTCCAGCGTGGATATGGGAGACGCGACGTAAAAAGGCACGTGGTGGATCTTCGCCAGACAAGCCAGAGAATAGGTGCCTATCTTGTTTGCGACGTCCCCGTTTCGGGCTACGCGATCGGCTCCGACCACAACTAAGTCCACGCCGCCCGTAGCCATCAGATATCCGGCGGCGCTGTCCACCAGTAACGTAACCTCGATCCCGTCCTGAAGAAGTTCCCAGGCGGTGAGCCTTGCCCCCTGCAAATAAGGGCGGGTCTCGTCGGCGTACACCATTGCCACCTTACCGTCTTCCCAGGCCTGCCTCACCACTCCTAAAGCCGTGCCGTAGCCCCCTGTCGCAAGTGCGCCGGCATTACAGTGAGTAAGAATTCTGGCGCCTTGTGGGACAAGGCGGGCACCGTGCTCGCCGATGGCCCGGTTAATCCCGATGTCCTCTTGCTCCACCAGGGCGGCCTCCCGCTCTGCGGCTGAAGCTGCTCCATCGGGCCCTTCACTTTCGAAATGGAGAAGCGCTTTGCCTAGGACCCGGTCTACCGCCCAGCTTAGATTCACAGCTGTTGGACGCTGAGATACGATGTGTTTCGCGGCTTGGGACAAAAACTGTGGAAAAGCAACCGAATCCATGGCCTCGACTGCCGCCATGGCCATGGCGTAACCCCCGGCGATGCCTATGGCAGGCGCCCCGCGCACCACCATATCGCGGATGGCTTTGGCTATTTCCCGGAAATTGCCGCAATGTACATACTCGACCTTCTCAGGCAGAGCTCTTTGATCTAGGAGTATCAGACTATCTCGCTTCCAGTCTACCGCTTGGACCATAAAACCACCTCACGGTATCGCCTTCCTGAGGTCTTCTTCACAGGGGCAAGAACGGTTTTCCGGGAGCTTGGTGATTATGTCCCTGATCAGACGCTTTAGCGTCTCGTTGTTCTCGGTAAAGACCCGTATTACCTCGTCTTGCGTCACAGCTTTAACGTCGGCGCGCCCCTCGAGACCTGCGTCATAATCGGTTATGAGAGAGACGTTCAGGTAGCACATGCCGAGTTCTCTGGCAAGAATCACCTCGGGATAGCCGGTCATGTTGATGACTTTCCAGCCCATTGAAGAGAACCACCGGGACTCGGCCTTGGTAGAAAACCGAGGGCCCTGGATTATGACCATGGTGCCTTCCGAGTGAAAGGAGACGCCAAGAGCGCGAGCGCTCTCGATGGCCACCGTTCTCATTTCCGGGCAATATGCTTGGGCCGAGCTAATGTGCACGGCGCGAGGACCGTCGAAATAGGTGTCTTTTCTGCCGGTGGTCCTGTCTACGAATTGATCGCAAATGACGAAGTCACCCGGTCTTGCCTCGGGTAGGAGGCTTCCAGCGGCGCAAGGCCCCACCACCCGCCGCACCCCCAGGTGCTTTAGCGCCCAAAGGTTGGCCCTGTAGTTGACCATATGAGGGGGGAATTGATGTTGCCTACCGTGCCTGGGAAGAAACGCTACCGGCCTATCTTCCAGTTTTCCAATGGATATTAGGTCACTGGGTGGCCCAAAGGGGGTATCCACTTTCACTTCTGTGACGTCATCCAAGAACTTGTAGAAGCCGGTTCCTCCAATTACCGCGATATCCGCTTTAGATGCCATAGGCGCGCCGCTCCCGGCGCCTCCCTCCTTTACAGCAAAACCTCGGTAGACTGCCCCTGCCGCAAAACCCACCTTATCTCAGATGTCCTGGTCTCCATCAGCCTCAAACACGCTGCATGCGGAAAGCCTGTCAGGTGGCTCTATCTTCATCACTCTCACACCCAGTGATGCCCTGTGCAACTCCTTTACTTCAGAT
>DAIRWA010000122.1:0-1599 GCA_036802545.1 Bacillota bacterium
GGCATGGTCACTTGAGGAAGTCAACAATAAGCTGGATTCCATGATGGTCGGCTGCTTGGACGAGGTTTGGGCCCTGGCGGACGAACTGGAGACCAACCTTAGGACCGCAGGTTTCTACCTCGCTATCAAGCGAGTGGTCGAGGCAATGAAGCTGAAGTCTTCGGTGCTGGGGTAGGGGCGGCCCGGTTAACGAAAGCATTTCTGGTGGCGCTCGCCTGCTAGTCGGGATATGTGTGGGACTAGGAGCAGGACCGGGAATGGATTAGGGATGGAACCGGGAAATTCATAAGATCAAAAAGGGGCAGTTCTTCTGCCCCTTTTCTGTTTTCAGACCGTTTCAAAACGTCTGGGAGGGAATCTTAGCCGCCTCACGCGCAAGGAATCTTGGCACGTTGGAATGACCGAACCATGGCAGAGAAGGAGCCGCGTCTACGACGGTATCACATACAGTAGGATTCCGATAAAGTGCAGCACGGTTCCGGCCGTGCAGAAGACGTGGAACACCTCATGGAAGCCAAAGCGTCCCGGGAACGGGTCCGGTTTCTTGGACGCATAAATCGCCGCTCCCGCAGTATACACGGCTCCTCCGAGCCCGATAAACAGCAGAGCCTGCCAAGGCAGATTTCTTATCAGTTGCGCGATGGGGATCAACACGAGGCATCCCAGTAGAAAGTACACAAGTGTGTAAAGCCATCTGGGTCCCTTGATGAGGAATATCTGAACGCAACAGGCGATGATAGTGAGTCCCCAGACTGCCCCGAGCATCGCGTTTCGCCACATTCCCTGGAGTCCATAGTAGAGAACGGGGGTGCCGCTACCGGCGATCAGGATGTTTACGGCCACGTGGTCGATTTTCCTAAGGATCGATTCCTTCTCCTTCGTGGTCTTGATCCAGTGGTAGAGGGTGCTGGCGCTGTAGAGGATGAGCATGGAGGCTCCGTACACGGAGCCAACGACCATGTTTCCGGTCTTGCCCCTGGATACCCACAGGATAATGCACATTCCAACGCCGGCCGCAATCAGCGTGGCGAGATGAGTAAGGGCGCTGACAGGGTCTTTGATGCTCGTAAGTTTCGGTAGATTCAGCTTCATTCCGTGAGCCCCCTCGTTGTGCTGTCGCGAATGACGTCAGCATGTCCTGGCCATCTTGCTCCCAGTTTACACTAAGTCTGTCCGTAGGTTCCAGCAGGTTCGTTGTGACCACCCCTCACAGCAGGAGTGGCCCGCGACCATCTCGGACACTATGCCCTAGATCAACCGTCATCTCGGGTGCTACGCCCTAGACCCACGACAATTTCGGGCTCGTTGGAGCCACAGTGTTACCACACAGTTGCCGTCTCCAGGCGACTTGGGCTTCGATTCCGCTTGACGGATTCCAACACCTCGGGCTAGAATGCTTGAAATCGAATACCTTGTAGTTTTCTTGGGCAATGATGAGGCAAGTACCGCAGGAAAAGCGCCAAAGAGAGGGTCGGCTGACAGCTGAGAGCCGCCTGCGTGGAGCCTACAGGGAAAAACCACCTCGGAGCCTCTGGCGGAACCAGGCAAAGCGCAGCGAGGAGAATTGTTGAAGTAGCTTGGAGCGACATTTGCTTTCCG
>DAIRWA010000122.1:1609-5548 GCA_036802545.1 Bacillota bacterium
TGCTTCTAGACTAAGGTAGGTCTTCGAGCATGCTGCGTCCTGCGATAACTGGCCGACGCCGGCGCGTTCGCGCGATATAGCGACTTGAGGGTCAGAGGGTCACTGCAAAGTTCATCGGCGGTAGAGTTGCGACTGAGCGTTCGATAGTCGATGGAAGGGTAGCAGGGATTACAGGCCGGATAGGGTGGAACCGCGGATAAACCGCCCCTTCGAGGGCGGTTTTTGTTATGTCTGAGGCCAGCTGGAATCGTAGGAATTGACTGTTGAGCGTGTTGGAGGTTGATGACGCTGCCTAAGGAGGGTGTCAGCAATTGGATCAGGATCGGAGTCGTTGGAGTTGACTACTTGAAGGGACGAAGTCGTCAATATCTGATGACTTGGGCAGAGAGAGTCGTCAGTGGTTGACGACTGGGTCGGAGGAAGGCGTGTGGCGTGCAGCCATTCCAATGAGTAGAACACGGAGGGAACGAACATGGTGCAAATCGGAGTCTTGGGGTTGGGGAACGTGGGATCGGCGGTGGTGGACCTGCTCGCTAAGGACGGAGAGGGGTTCAAACGACAGCTGGGGACCGGGATCTCTGTGAAGAAAATACTGGTCAGGGACCTAAACCGCACGCGTGTGGAGTCAGCGGCAGGAAAGCTCACGGACTGTGCCGCGGACATCCTGGATGATGACGACATATCCCTGGTAGTCGAACTCATGGGCGGCGAGGAGCCGGCGCTTAGCTACATTAAGAAGGCGCTGGCTAAAGGCAAGAGCGTAGTCACCGCCAACAAAGAAGTCATCGCCAAGCACGGCGAGGAACTGGCGTATCTGGCCCACGAGGCCGGCGTCGGTCTCATGTTCGAAGGAAGCGTCGGGGGCGGGATTCCCCTAATCCGTCCGATGCAGACCTGCTTGGTGGCCAATGACATTTCAATGGTCATGGGAATCCTGAACGGCACGACCAACTACATCCTTAGCAGAATGGACGAGAGCGGATGCGAACTGGCAGATGCCCTCAAAGAGGCGCAAAACCTCGGTTACGCTGAAGCAGATCCCTCCGCAGACCTTAGTGGAGCCGACGCCCGTCGAAAGACAGCCATTCTGTCATCCCTTGCTTTCAATGCGCATGTGGTCCCCCAGCAGGTAGAGGCATGCGGAGTGGAGAAGGTTGCGATGACCGACATCCGCTATGCCAATGAGCTGGGCTATAAGGTCAAGCTCGTTGGATATGGGGTCAGACGTGAGGACCGTATGGAACTATGTGTCGCGCCGGTGTTGCTGCCGCTAAACCATCCTTTGGCTGCGGTCAGGGATTCCTACAACGCCGTGCTCGTCGAGGGCGACGCGGTGGGAACCCTCATGTTTTACGGCAAGGGAGCAGGAGGGATGGCGACGGCCAGCGCAGTAGTAGGCGATGTTGTCGAAGCCATTCGCAGCAGAGACTCAGTCAGGCCCTGTTTCTCTTGCTACGATCGCATTAGCGTGGAGGATCCGCGTCTCGTCGTCTCGCCGTTTTACGTGCGGTTGCAGGCAGTGGATAGTCCCGGGGTCCTCGCGTTCATATCAGGGGCGTTTGGGCGTCACGGCGTGAGTCTGTCGATGGTGCTGCAGAAGACCTGCAAGGACGGTGTGGCTGAGGTAGTGTTGGTTACCCATTCGGTTGAGAAAGGGGCCATCCAGGACGCGCTTGCCGAAATCGAGGGGTGCAGTCAGGTTCCGGAAGTCAGCAACTATATGAGGGTTTGGGAGTAGATGGAGTATCGAGCCCGAGGCACCGCATCCCCTGGGCTTTACGCGTAGGCACGGGCGCGAGCAGTTGCGTCTAGCGCAATCGGCGCGGACGATGGACCGGGGCCCTACAGGCAGGTGGGCGCGAGTTCCATGTGAGGACGGAGGAGACCGTATGGTGAGGAGACCGGCGGGCCGCGGAGATGCTTGACCGAGTGCTGTACCGCTTACTGACCGGGTCGTCAGGGGGATTCACCTTTAGGCCTGGACCGGGAACGGGATGGACGAACATGTCGGACGCGGACTTGCCGCCGAACCGGCCGATCGTCGATGCGGGCTCACTGTCGGGTCAGTCGGGTGACTCGCTTGCCGGCCAGTCTTCTAATGGGAGCCTCAGTGCGAATAGTGACCGAGCCTTTGACTCGCCCGTCAGGTCGTTTGCGAGTTCGGGTTGCGACCGATCCGCCGTTGGCTTATACGTCCACATACCTTTTTGTCGCAGCCTATGCGCCTTTTGTCCATATACGAAGGTGTTGTATTCGGATGAGCTGTCGAGAGCCTATTTGGGTGCCTTGACAGTTGAAGCGAAGGCAGTGGCAGCTAGGCTAGGGCCTAGGCGGATATCCTCCATTTACTTTGGCGGGGGCACACCGATGATGATGCCGGACGCGATCCGGATGGTGGTGGATCTTTTCCGTGACCGTTTGGCTTCCGGAGCAGGCATCGGAGTGGAACTCCATCCGCAAGATGTCGCTCCGACCAGTCTCGGGTGGTTGCGGGAGGCGATGCTCGGAACGGGCCGCGAAGCAGGAGTTCCTACCACCATGATTAGCCTCGGGGTTGAGTCTCTCCATGAGCATACCCTCAACTACCTGGGACGAGGATATGGCCTTGGTAAGGCGAACCAGACGGTCAAAGCGGCCATGGACGCGGGATTCGACACGGTCAACGTTGACGTGATGACCTGCATCCCTGGACAATCGGCCGCCGAAGCAGCGGCTGATATGCGGAGGTTACTGCGCATGGGCGTCGGTCAGGTATCAGCGTATCCCCTGATGGACTTCTCTTTCACGCGCGGTAGGACGTCCCATTCGCTGTGGAGCCAACGCCGCACTTTGACGGCTCTCGCGCGGGCAGGGGCAGCCGAGGGCTACGAACGCTCGTCAGTGTGGACGTGGACGAGACCCGACGTCCCCAAATACACTTCCATCACGAGGGAGAGGTTCATCGGCATAGGGGCAAGTGCGGCCACCTACCTTGACGGCTACTTTGGAGTCAATACATTTGACGTGCGGGCATACGTGGAAGCAGTGTCCAAAGGGAGGCCCCCGGTGGCGCTGCACTCTATTCTTTCTCCACAGGAAAGCGCTTTGTACTGGCTGTTTTGGCGGTGCTACGAGGGGCGGATCAACCTAGACAGCCTCGAAGCAGGCAGAGTGAGGGGTCTCCGCGGATGGGCGAATCTGGCCCGAATGCTGGGATTGGGGACGTGGACGGACCAGGAGACAAGTCGTGAACTCGCGGGCGGGCAGTGTCATGGGGCTGAGTCTGCGAGCCGGGGATCAGTGCGAGAGCAGGTTGCGCCTGGGGCGTCGGTTGGCGTCAGGCGTGTACGCAGAGAGTCTGTCAGCGAACGGTCGGTACGTGCTGGGCCTGTACGCAGGAAGGCTTTATGCGGCATATTTGAGGCCGGCAAGAGTGTGAGCGGCAGGGTTTTTCATCTGACCGACAATGGCTTATTCCTCTATCACATCCTCGAACGCCACTACACCCGCGCTTATATCGGGCGGCTCTGGGCAGCTTGCAGGGAAGCTGCGTTTCCGCAGGGGATTATGTTGTAGCCTGGTCGCAGGACTCAAGGCCGGTTCAAGGGAAGTAACATATGTGAGATACCCAGTACCGTCCGAGGAGTGGAGACCGTGGATAACGCTGAAACCTTCGATACAACAACCGTCGAACTAGCTTACGGAAAGACCAAGGTACAACTGGCTGTTCCTACGAAGAACCTCATTGGCGTTTTGCACTCAGCCGAGCCAGCGTTATCCACGGTCTCCACTCCTCAGACGGTACTGGGTCTCAGAGAGCCCATTGGTTCGCCGGGGCTCGAGGACCTCGCCAAGCCGGGGATGAAGGTGGTCATCATGGCCAGCGACATCACGCGGCCATCCCCGAGCAAGAAGCTGCTTCCTCCTCTGTTGTCCAGGCTCAGGAGTGCAGGCGTGAAG
>DAIRWA010000123.1:0-2766 GCA_036802545.1 Bacillota bacterium
ATAAAGCGCATGGGACTGCCAATCCAGGCCTTCCCAAGGGATTAGGGCCAGACTCTCGCCGCTTCCCGGCGAAATCGGACCCGGAAGCGGCCATATAACCAGGTCTCCCCCAATAAACGCCCTTTCCGCCTGTCCGACTCCCCACGGATAACCCCTGGGGATCATGTTGGATACGACGAGCATCCACGCCGCCAGCGCAGTGGCCGCCAGGGCAATAGCGGTCCTCGTCCAATTCCTCTTGATGGCGTTTCGGCCCAGGCGGATCAGGTCCAAGACACTCACCCTCCGAATACTCCGTTTCCGCATCGGAGGGGAATATCCTTCCAGAGACTACTGCTATTTCCGGGTTAGGGGTCTACCTGCTGTGCTCCCTCGAAAGAACATTGCTAAGCGGGACGAGTAAAGTCTCTCCGTTTCCCAGAAGGATTTTCGCGCTGGGAACCACCAGACCGTTCCCCAGTCTGAGTTCCGAAACGGTTTCTGAAACGGTACCTTCCCTGACTGCGTCGCTCAAGCCGAGAACGCTCACCCGCGAACCGGGCTTCACTTCTGCCAAAAGGGTTGTCGGACCGGCCGCCCATCCTTTAGGAGCGACTCCTGCGTTTTCGGGGATGACGATCGCGGGCTCTTTGGAATAGTAGCCCCCGTCAATATGGACAGTCTTCCCTTCATGCTCTTGGAGGAAAGAGAGAGACTCGTCGCCCATGGGGAGGTCCCCGAAACCTTCGGTGACCACCAACGCCGGGACAATCTCACTGGGAGGCGGCGCCGCCTCCTTCTTCTTGGCGTCTCTCGCCCAAAACCTCGCGAGAAACTCATCCCAGTCCAAAGACCATGCCAAGCCCGAATACCAATCGAAGACGCGATGACTGACGCTGCCTGCGACAACGCCCGCGACTTGATATCTAAGGCATGCTTCCAACAAATCCTGGGACGCCGTCCGGCCGGCCAAGATGACCGTGCCTGCATCAGACGCACTTATATCCCGTGCCGCCATCTTATGCGCCGCTGAATCGACCTTAACGGATAGACGCCCCGAGCGCCCGTAACCCGCCCCGGCGACCCCTTGCACTAATCCGCCATAAGTCCTCACCCAAACGCCCATGGCGTCGTCGGTTTTCTCTACGACGCCGGCAAGATGGCAATACAAGTCAACCGGCGCTTCCATTATAGAAATAGCGCCCACAGCGGGGTTTATGGCCACAACTTCTCCATCGCAAGGCGCCGTATACTCTGTGTAACCCAAGCCGAACAGGTAGGAGTAATACGCCAGCACCTCGCCGCGCTTAACCTTCTGGCCTTCTTGGACCAAGACTGTCGCCGAAAACTTGCCGGAGGAGGCCTCAAGCCTAATGTGCCTGAGCCTTTTCCTAGATGCGTATTTTCCCGCAAGCGTATCCCATGTAACTTCGTCTCCCGATGCGACTAAGGGCTCCCCCATGGAAGCAAACGGCCTAAGACGCACTACCCTCGTCTCTCGAGTGAAACGGGGTTCGTTCAAAACGTACATGGCCATTACACTCTCCCCCCTGCCCAGCCGGATAGGACATCTTCAGGGAAAATACCCAAGTTCCTGTACCAACCGATAATGTCACGGGACGAAACCTTATCGAGAGACCGGAGCCTGTTTCGAGAGCGCCCATCAAGGTAAAGGCGGGAGAAGCCGGGCTCGAACTTCCTCACCGTCGGCCTACCCGCTCCTTCGCCCAAGTCTTCGCCGCGGGATGCCTCTAATGTAACGTCGATCCGAGAGGCGTTTTCCACCGGAACGATTTTGATCTCGCCCGGGTTTACCGGAAGGGCCTGTTTGTCCCCATTTTCCCCGGCGAAAGCCCAACCGGTTCCAACGCGGTCCCTATCCTCCCCGGGAGACATAAGGACTGCCACCGGCGTAAGGCTTTCCGACACCCTTACGCTTCCGGGCGATAGCATACCCGCCACCTGAAGGGCGTTGTTGAGGTCTTGATACACCGAAGTGATTCCAACGGGTTGCAGGCCGTCCAACACCAAAGAGACAAGGGCCTCCCGAAGCAAGACATGGGATAGCGTACCAGCCATAATCACCCTGTCCAACGCGGGCATCCGAACAAGGGTGTCACCGCCCGCCACTTCCACCTCGAAGGTCTCTCCCACCTGCCGTTGCCGGTGCACGCCTCTAAGCTCGATGGCGGTGGCCCTGTGCTCCTCGATGCCCTCCCGAATTACTCCCTTCCAAAACGCCAGGAAAACCGCGAGTTCATCCCAAGATGCCGGCAGGATCCAGGGCCTCAAGATGAGGTTCTGCACAAAGTCACCCAGTTTGTCTTCTAAAGCGGGATGCGGCAGCCATCTGGCCACTTTGCCGGGGTTCACCCTGGTGATGGGAGTGACCGTCCTGGTGAAAATCCCCTTCAAGTCCGAGAAGACTTGTAAAGCGTCGCCATCTAGAGACAACCCCATGAGGTTCTCGCCTGTCTCAGAATGGAGCTGCTCCAACGCCAATCCCATCGCGTGCCCCGAAGGCAGGACTTCCGGCAACCCCAGCCTCCCCAAACCCCTAAAACGCGGATCCGAGCGCACGCTCTCTGAGAAAACCCCGACAACCGCCTCGCGCGCCGAGTCTAGATTCTCCTCCTCTAACTTCGAACGCACGTTGTCTGCCCAGATAATCTCGATATCGCCCAAGATCCTGACGACTTCCTCGCGGGCCTCGTAGGAGGCGGCATAAACCACAGGCACTCTGTCATCGCTCCAGCGCTTCTTCGGGAGCCCTTCCGACAAAATCCT
>DAIRWA010000123.1:2792-5495 GCA_036802545.1 Bacillota bacterium
ATATTTGGTGGGAGCCGGAGCTCATAATCTCCTCGTCCACCCCTCCGGCTAGGACAGCGACGGAAGCGTCCTGGCGTCTGAGGTCCGAAATCCTCTCGAAGTTCTGGCGCCCATCATCGACACAGACAAGGTCGCTCACAGTAGCTCCTGCCACGAGGGCCGCTCTTCTCGCCGACTCACCCGAAATACCTTTGACCACGCCGGCGCATATGGCCTTGGGTTCTCCACCCGCACTGACGGTCACCATCACGCTATCCGGCTCCCATGACTGTCCGTTTCCAGAAATCTGTGCCTTGATCGCATCCAGAACGGTTCCGAGCCCGTCGGTCCTGCCGTCGTCCTCCGAAAAGGCAGGAGTAGGGCAAATAGCTGACTTAGCCAAAGAAAGTCCATCGCCGTTTAGAGTCAAGACGTGGGCTTTGGTCGCAACGCTTGCGACATCGATGTGAAGGATGCTTTTGGTCATCATGAACCTCCCAAACGTATTCCTCCGTCAGTTATGCCGGCAATCTGGCCGTCAAGCATATCCACCACGCGATGTGCCCACTTGGAAAGCGATTGGTCGTGAGATACGACGACGAAAGTCTGGCCTTCCGCCTGGTTTAGTTTGTGGAATATCTCGCCTATTTCCATTGATGTCTTGGAGTCAAGGTTGCCCGTAGGTTCGTCGGCCAACACGATGGAAGGCCTGTTGGCCAAAGCCCTGGCGATGGCGACACGCTGCTGCTCGCCTCCAGAGAGCTCCAAAGGCTTGTGATGCAGCCGTTGTCCTAAGCCCACCTGAACCAGAAGTTCTTCTGCCCGTTCCTTCATGGCCTTCTTGCTCATTCCCCCGAACCTCATAGGCAGCATGACGTTTTCCAAAGCGGTGAAGTGGGCTATGAGGTTGAAGAATTGGAACACAAAACCGACCTTATTCCTTCTGATTCTGGCCAGACCGCTCTCTGATAACTTAGAGTATCTTTGACCGTCCAAGATCACGTCTCCGCTCTGGGGACGGTCGAGCCCTCCCATAAGTCCCAGCAGTGTGCTCTTACCACTGCCTGAAGGCCCCATCATAACCACAAACTCACCGCGGTCTACAACCAGGTTGACGTCGTCTACCGCATATATCGTCTGCCCCAAGTGAAAAGACTTTTTAAGGTTAACCGTCCTCAGAATAGGCTCATCCAAGCGAGTATACCTCCACCAAAAGACTAGGATCCGATTGTCCTACAACTAACGCACATTTCTCCACACAGGAGCCTGATCCTTTCAGGAAGAACCTTTCAACAAGAGACCCCCCGGTAGACCGAAGACCTCCAAACAACAAGAGAGTGTCCGTTGAAGTCCTCCTTGCCCGAACGGCGAACGTACTAAGCTCTTTGCTCCTCGAAGAGACGCAGGAGGCGCGCACCGGGTCAGCCTTCGCTAACCTTGGCATCTCATTCAAGCTTTCTACTCTCGGCTGGACCCGCAAGCGCGTGCCGCATCGACCTTCGTTAGCCTTGGAGTCTCTTGGCCAGATGCGCTTTGGCTGCTTCAAGGAGTTTCGGACTGCACATTAGATCAACCGCGCACAACGACAACACCTTAGCGGCGTCGACTGTGGCGTCAATCCCCTGATCTGTAACGGTAGCGTCTGCCATCTCAACCGAGTGTCCCCTGGCGTCGCCTATCCTGAACCCTATCTGTATGGAAGGGGTGACCCAAGTTACATTGCCCACATCGGTTACTCCCCCGCCCCCGCCGGTCATAGGAGGGATTTCGTGCCCTATGCACTCGAAATTGTTCCGAGCCAGCTCCCGCAACACCGGATAGGCCAGGGTGTCCCTGAACAGGTTTTCATGATGATGGAATTCAACAGTTGTCCCTGTGGACAAGGCGGCTCCCTGGGCGCATCTCTTCACGCTGGGAATAAGCACGTCTTCTAGATACCGCCAGTCGGTGCAACGCAGTGTAAACCGCATGGAGGTTTTCTCGGGTATGATGTTCTGGGCATCGCCACCGTGAGTGATTATGCCGGCGATACGCACGTCATCTCGCAAGCTATTCCGCAGGTTCCGGATAGCTATGTAAGCTTGAACGCAAGCGTCTAGCGCGTTGATCCCACCCTGAGGGTTGCCGCCCGCATGAGCCGATCTACCGTGGAATGTGATCTCGATTGGATGGGAGGCCCAAGGCGTACCTCCTCCTACCGAGTCGCGCTGTCCCGGATGGGCGATGAACGCCGCGTCAATCCCGTCAAACACGCCCTTTTCAGCCATTACAACTTTGCCGCCGATGGTCTCTTCGGCGGGAGTCCCCAAGACTATCCAGGATGGGCCATCTTCAGAGCACTGTCCGAGGTCGCCAGAAAAACGGCTCTCGCCCACCGAACAACAGCCCCGACGTGCGACAGTGCTACAAGCGATTCCCGCGGCTACAGCGCACGCGGCCATCAGATTGTGACCGCACCCATGGCCAATGGCGGGAAGCGCATCGTACTCCGCCATGAAAGCTATGACCGGCTTACCGGTCCCCTTCCTGGCCAGAAACGAGGTGGGTAGTCCCGCCAGGCCCCGTTCTACCTGAAAACCGTTTTCTTGAAGGATGCCGACCAGCTTGTCTGCTGCAAAATGCTCGTTTAGCCCGGTCTCGGGGCGCTCGTACAATGACACGGCGATATCCGAGACTACCGGCCTCAGTCCATCCACTGCCTTGACGATTCCTTCTCGAAGCTGG
>DAIRWA010000124.1:0-5492 GCA_036802545.1 Bacillota bacterium
GGTGGCCGAGGCAGCCAGTACGCCGCATATCGCCCCTTCCCAGGACTTGGAGGGGCTAATATCCGGAGCCATCTTGTGCTTGCCAAGAGCGCTGCCGCCAAGGTAGGCTCCGACATCGGTGGCCCACGTTACCAGCAGGACCATGAGAGCCCAGCTCCTGCCGTCTTGTCCCATTCGGAGCAACCCAAGGGCCCCGAGGAAACCTCCTAAGTACAGCTCTCCTGAGAGACCGTACAAAGCCGCCGGCACATCCGTACTAAACAACGCTAGGACTAGAAGAACCATCGCTCCAAAAATCAGAGCGATGAGTAGGTGCGCAGGCCCCCCCCAATAGCCCGAGAGCCCTACTGCGGCCGTAATCACGACAAAAGGCGCAGGGATGGATACCCCCGCCTGACTCATAAGCCTTCTGTACTCTACGGCCGCCGCCAACGAGATAACCGCAAGAAGGGCCGCGAAGTACCCGTCGCCCAGGTACACAGCGAAGCCGACGAGAGGAGCGAAAACCATGGATGAAATGGTTCGCTGCAAGAACATCGGTGGGTCACCCTCTCTCTTGGCTCACATCCCCGAACCGTCGCTCACGGCATCCGTATTCGACTACTGCCTTATAGATATCGATAGGTCCAAAATCGGGCCAAAGAACGTCAGTGAAGACCAATTCCGAATACGCTCCCTGCCACAAGAGAAAATTAGATACCCTCATCTCTCCGGAAGTGCGAACTATCAGATCCGGGTCAGGGACGAAAGGCGCGTACAGCAACCCGGCGAACTCCTCTTCTCCGACGTCATCCATGGCGCCGCGATACTTAAGAGCCAAATTCTTAGCTGCGTCCAGTATCTCCTGCCTTCCGCCGTAGTTGATCGCTAGGAGCAGTGTCAGGTTTCTGCCATGGGCGGTGTCAGCGACTGCCTTTGTGAGCGCTTCAACCACGGCAAGCGGCAACTCCCGCCACCTGCCGATGGGCAGAAGCCGAACACCCTTTTGGATAAGCTCGCTTCGGTCGGACTTGGCGTAATCTAAGACTAGGTTCATGAGGAACCTGACCTCATCGTAGGGCCTACGCCAGTTTTCTGTGGAGAAAACAAACAGCGTTACGTACTGGATTCCCAAGTTCAGAAGGGCAGGGAGACATCTCCTCATAGCCTCGACTCCCGCTATGTGCCCTTCCTTCCTACTTAGTTCTCGCTTCTTGGCCCAACGCCCGTTGCCGTCCATGATGAAAGCTACGTGAGTCGGGATTTTCCCGGACTTCGCTCGCTCTTGCCATCTGCGTTCCTCGTCTTCCATCGGACCGTTCTGGGGCAAGACCTTACACTTCCATTATTTCTTTCTCTTTTGCTTGCGTCATATCGTCGACTAGACTCACATACTTGTCGGTCAACTTCTGGACCTTATCCTGTATCTTTCTGGACATGTCTTCAGATAGTTCTTTGTTCTTTTCGGCCTTCTTGATCTCTTCATTCATGTCACGACGGACGTTTCGCAAGGCCACCTTCTGGGATTCCGCTTCTTTCTTGACAGACTTCAGAATCTCTTGGCGCCTCTCGCCTGACAGCTGCGGTATGGTGAGTCTCAAAACGTTGCCATCGTTAACGGGCATGGCGCCCAGGTCCGCCTTTTGCAGCGCTTTCTCAAGCGTCGAGAGCATCTTCTTATCCCATGGCTGAACGACCAAGGTTCGTGGCGGCGCGATGCCGACGGTAGCGACCTGGCTTATGGGTGTGGGTATTCCATAATAGTCCACTGTGACTCTTTCGAGGATTGCGGGACTTGCTCTTCCAGCCCGCATTGACCCCAAATTCTTCTTAAAGGTGTCGATAACTTTCTTCATGCGGTCCTCAGAATCCGTAAGGACACTTCTTTCATCCATTCTACTCCCTCCCTACAAAGGTGCCGACTTTCTCGCCTTTAACCGCCCTTTCTATGTTACCATAAACATCCAGGTCAAATACAATGAGCGGTATACGGTTGTCCATGCATAGGGTGGTTGCGGTGGCATCCATGACTTTAAGACGTTTCTGAATCAACTCCATGTAGTCCAGTTGCTCGTACCTAATAGCGTCCGGGTTCTCGTTGGGGTCCGAGTCATAAACCCCATCGGTTCCCTGCTTGGCCATCAAAATTGCGTCTGCCCCAATTTCAGCTGCCCTTAGCGCCGCGGTAGTATCAGTTGAAAAATACGGGTTACCGCTTCCCGCGCCGAAGATGACCACTCTCTTGGACTTTAGGTGGTGCATGGCTTTTCGGCGAATGTACGGTTCCCCGACTTCCCTCATGTCGATTGCGGTCATGAGTCTTGTGTCTAAACCAAGGCGCTCCAGTCTCTCCTGGAGCGCCATACAGTTCATGACGGTCGCTAGCATACCCATGTAGTCTGAGGTCGCCCTATCCATACCCTGGGATTCGCCCTTAACTCCCCGCCAGAAGTTGCCCCCGCCTACCACGACGGAGACCTCGACACCCAGGTCAGAAAGGGTCTTTACCTGCGACGCAATAGTTTCTACCTTGGCAAGATCTAAGCCAAAACCGGCCGCCCCTGCCAGAGCTTCGCCCGACAGCTTTAGGACAACCCGTTGGTATTTAGCGGTCGTCTCCGCCAATTCCGGTCATCCCCCATCGTTTTGGATAATTACTCTCCCAGCGCCAAGCGAGCGAATCTGCCGACCACGATGTTCTCGCCTAACACGGCAATCTTTTCGACGATGACGTCTTTGACTTTCTTGGAGTCGTCCCGGATGAAGGGCTGCTCTAGGAGACAAACCCGTTCATAGTACTTAGAGAGTCTGCCTTGCACGATTTTGTCCAGAACGGCAGCGGGCTTGCCTTCAGCCAGGGCCCTCTCCTTTTCCACGCTTTCTTCTCTCTCAACTTGCTCTTTAGGGACGTCTTCCTTAGCTATATAGTCGGGCTTTGCCCAAGCAATGTGCATGGCGATTTCCTTGGCCAATTCCTTGAATACATCGGTCCTGGCCACGAAGTCCGATTCGCACCGTAGCTCCACAAGGACTCCGACCTTGCCATTGTGATGGATGTAGGGCTCGACTAGCCCTTGATCTGCCGCGCGGGCGGCCTTCTTGGCGGCCTGGGCCAATCCTTTCTTTCTAAGCAAATCTATGGCCTTTTCAACGTCGCCGTCGACTTCTTGAAGGGCCTTTTTGCAGTCCATCATGCCTGCGCCGGTTCGCTCTCGAAGCTCTCTTATCATCTCGACTGTGATTTGGGCCATTGTCGTCACTCCTCCTGAACCTGTACTCCCTGTTTGCCTTCGAGGACCGCGTCGGCCATCTTGCCGGAAATGAGCTTGACCGACCTGATCGCGTCGTCGTTGCCAGGGATGATGACATCCACCTCATCAGGATCACAGTTAGTATCAACTATGGCTACCACCGGGATGCCCAAACGGCGAGCCTCTAGGATGGCGATGCGCTCTTTGCGAGGGTCGACTATGAAAAGGGCGTCCGGGAGTGATTGCATTCCCTTTATGCCGACGAAGTACTTCTCGAGCTTCTCCTTTTCCTTCATAAGCAGGGCCGCTTCTTTCTTTGTGAGACGCTCAAGATACCCGCTTGTCTCCCACTCTTCCAATTCAAGAAGCCTTTGAATTCGTTTTCGGATGGTCACAAAGTTTGTGAGAGTTCCTCCCAGCCAACGCTGGTTGACGTAAAACTCGCCTGCTTTCGTAGCTTCGGTGGCGACAGCTTCTTGAGCCTGCTTTTTTGTGCCTACGAAGAGGATCCGACCGCCGTTCTGGGCGATGGAGCGGACAAAGTTATAGGCCTCGTCGATCATTCGGACTGTCTTCTGAAGGTCTATGATGTAGATTCCGTTTCTTTCGAGGAAAATGTAGGGCTTCATCTTGGGGTTCCATCTTCGGGTCTGGTGGCCGAAATGCACGCCTGATTCCAGAAGCTGTTTCATTGTTACAATGGACAAAAAATACACACCTCCATGGTTTTTGCCTCCGCCGCCATCACCGGCTCCGCGACTCCCCATGGGAGCACCCCACGGTGCCTTAAGCGACGTGTGTTCTTTTAAGACCTCGGGTAGTATATCATATCCAGGCGGTCATGCGCCTTGTATATCAAGCAGTTTTCCCTTTGAAGGGTGCGCCGAGCCTTCTCTTCCGCCTTCTTTTGTCTCGTTTTTCTTCTCGGTGGGACCTTCCCAGGCCGCGGAACCTCCCGCCGACTCACTGTCTACGCTAGTTTCTGCTTTCGGCGGCTCATTTACCGTTTGAGCCCTCTGGTCCATCTGTTTTGCAAACAAGACAGCTTGGTTTTCTGTCTGAACCTCGCCGTGCCGACCCTGAGCGGCAACCATCCTCGCAAGGTCAGCCGAGCGCGGCAACGCTGCGAGACTATCAATGGGTTTCATGGGCTAGTCCTGTATGTGCGATAATCCACCTCTTAATCGGATTACCGCTTTCGTGTGGAGCTGCGAGACTCGTGAAGGCGACACTTTCAGTATGTGGGCAATTTCTTTCACGGTTAGGCCCTCAAAGTAGTAGAGACTCACCACCAGCTTTTCTCTTTCGGGCAGCCTGGATACGGCCCTCGCCAGAGCCTCTGTCTTCGAGGACCAAACCGCTTCATCGACAGGATCCGGTGCCTTTTCGTCTTTGACTTCCACCGGCCTGGCGGCTGTGTCGCTATTGTCGGCGTTCCCCCAGACGTCTTCCAGTGAGAGAATCGAGGAACTGGCCATGTCTTGTATCCGTTGTTCGTATTCAGACATGGTGATACCAAGTTCATCGGCGATTTCACCGTCTGTGACAGAGCGGCCCAGCCGATTTTCCAGGTCTCTGGTGGCCGTTTCCAGCACGCGGTTTCGGTGTCGGACTGACACCGGTACCCAATCCATGGATCGGAGTCCGTCGATCATAGCCCCGCGTACCCGGGCTACAGCGTAAGTTTCGAATTTTACTCCTCTTTGAGGATCGAAGCGCTCTATCGCGTCAATTAGGCCTAAGCTGCCGTAACCTATAAGATCGCCTTCATCAACACTCTTGGGAAGGTTAACTGCCACCCGGCCGGCCACGTACTTAACCAAAGGGGCGTACTTCGTTATTAGAGCGTCTCTTGCCGGGCGGTGGCGGCCAAACTTATATGCCCGCCACAGATCGTCAGTGTTTTGCTTCTCAACGTGTTTTGCGTGTATCATCTCTCCGCTCCAATCCGCCGCTAAGAACGACGCGGGCGATGTTTGTTCTTCTCTCCGCTGTGTTTCTCTTGCGTTAGCCAACTTCAACCACCCTTACCGCTTCCACGTTTGCCCTGTCATCCAGCTCCTCGTAAGCGACCACCGCTATATCGGGCACTATGCGAGAAGCGATTTCGTAGACTTGGCTTCTTGATACCGCAGACGACAAAAGCACAGGACGCTTTGCTTTCGAGCCTACCTCAGTCATGGCTTCCGAGATGCTCCTCATCATCTGTGACAGCCTGTCCGCGCCGAGCGCGACATAAGATCCTCGGTCTCCCTTCTTGGT
>DAIRWA010000125.1:0-5327 GCA_036802545.1 Bacillota bacterium
TACCATTGAGCTACACCCGCGTACGACACAGAATCGACCTGTCGGACCAATCGCTCATGAGCCAAACTCCGCTTAAGGCCGCATGAGACATTCTACTAGAATAGGCTGGTCGGGTCAAGAAAACCTACGCAGCATCCTAGACCCCGCCAGTGCAGCCCATGGCCGGTCGCTTCCTTTTCGGAAAAAGAACTTGACGACCATTTGTTGCCCCATCGCTTCGTAGAACATGGTAGTCTCATCGGCTATCTTTAGTGCGAATTCTTGCTCCATGTTGTGGATTATAGCAGCCGTGCCATCTACTTCAATCGTGATCTTGCCGCCCTCGTTACACTGATACGTGCCTGCGAAACGATCCATGTAACCTTCGGGCACATCAGTCCATTCGGTCTCGACGCTGCGTTTTTCGTCCATCGGCAGACCCAGCGCGACATTGATGGCCGCAAGCCAGATGGCTCCCGCAGGCACACCGCCTACGTTGGTAAGTACCGCCGCGGCGATCCCTTTCTCGGGAACAAACCCGAAGTTGGACGAGACGCCCGGCTGTCCGCCGCCGTGTTCCATCAGTGTAACCCCATTATACTCGGGAGTGGTCTGCAATCCGAGGCAATAAAACGACCGCCTTCCGGTCCTGACAACCGGTGTGCACATGGCCTTCACGGATTCCTCTGAGATGATCCTCTTGCCGTTGCCAGCCACGCCTTTGTTCAAGTAAACCTGAGCGTACTTCATCAAGTCTAGAACGTTGGATCGGACTCCCCCGCCTACCTCATAAGTGCCCAGAGTGGGCCAGGGCTTGGGCTCGAGGACTCCCTCTTTCCGATCGAAGTCATAAGGGACTGTAACGTTCCCCATCTTGGGAAGCTCTTCAAGGTTGTAAGTGCTGCGACTCATCCCGATGGAATCCAAGACTTGATGAGTCATGTAACGGCGATAGAGCTGTCCGGTCAAGCGCTCGATGATGAGCCCATTTAGAAGGAAGGTGTCATTGGCATAGCTATAGTACTCTCCCGGCTTGCCCAACAGCTCATACGTCTCACCGTTCAGAAAATCCACGTGTTCGGAAAGCTTCACTATGTCCTCGCGCCGGGTCATGGGCGGCAGGCCGGTGCTGTGGGACAGGATGTTCCTGACCTTAACCGTCGACATATCGCCTCCGTGAAAAGCAAGTTCGGGAATATGTTCCGTGACAGGGTCATCTAATGAAATCATCCCGACATCCGCCAGCTGGGAGATTGCCATGGCGGTAAAGGACTTGCTTACGGAGGCCACTCCGAAAATGGATTCGGGCGTCACGGGATCATCCTTGGTTATGTCCTTGACCCCAAATCCCTTGGCGTAGACCACCTCGCCCCCATGGGACACAGCGACCGCCGCTCCGGCTATGTGGTTCTCTTGCATTACCTGCTTCACATAGTTCTCAAAAGCGTTCCATTTGCCCGGTTCATCGATTGCGTTCATACCCTTCGCCGCGTTGACCGGGTTCGTTGGAGTAGGAGTTCTCTTATGGTTGGTCGTGCTTGTCAAAGTGAAATCCCCCTCGTGTATTTCGTGTGGGACAGACGCTCCGCCGAAACCTATCGCGACCGCTCAGTAGCGCCGTCGCTGAGATCTCGTCCGACCCATGTGCTAAACGACATCTCGTTTGCCGGTTCTTCGAAGCCAACTCTGCTGTGCTAATTCTGGCATGCTGAACCTTCAACGACAATCCTTCAGTTATCTTTTCGACACACTTGCCACAAAATCCCCCATCTAGGCAGCGTCTCGTGCAGGGCTCTGCGATGCGCTCGCCCGAGGTAGCACGCAGTGTTGGCGAGTGAGGTCCGAGCGGAGTGGGGATGAAATCCACGCTGGATTGTGGCAGTGGCGAGAATGTCCCCGCTGTTCGAGCGGAGTGGGGATAAAATCCACGCTGGATTGTGACAGTGGCGAGAACGTCCCCGCTGTTCGAGCGGAGTGGGGATAAAATCCACGCTGGATCATAACAGTGGCGAGAATGTCCCCGCTGTTCGAGCTGAGTGGGCACAAAATCCACGCTGGATTGTGGCGGTGTCAAGATTAGTACCGACTCATTACAACAGCGGGGAGATTATTACCGCTTGCCGAGAGGAGTGGTTGGAAAGTTACCGCTTGATTCCGGCAGCCGTGAGTTTGAAGCATTAGCCGGTTGTCATGGCGAGAACGGACCGTCGTCATTTGCGAGGCCAAGTGGTGTGACCTGTCTGAGACGCCCTTGAACGATGGGCCATTCCCCCTGGCATCACCCCCGCATACCATGGATAAAGGAGATGAATCAGCATGTCCGGCAAGAACGGCGTGTTCCGCACCTTCCGGGGCTACTCGCTTCAAGACGACGATTCGCTTACACCCAGCATGGAGGACTACCTGGAAATGCTGTTCCGGCTAACTAGGGAAACTACGTACCTCCGCTTGGCAGACCTGGGCGCAGCCTTGAACGTACAGCCGCCATCAGTAACCCACATGATTCAAAGGCTGGCTGACGCGGGTTTCGTCAACTACCGCAAATACGGCATTCTCGAACTGACGGATTCGGGGCGAGACCTTGGAGCCCGTCTTCTTGAGCGCCATCGGTTGCTGGAAACCTTCATACGCTTCCTGGGGGTGAGGACAAACACACTAAAGGACACCGAGCGCATCGAGCACATTATTTCGGATGAGTTGATGTCACGTATAGTCGATGTAGTGGAGTATATACGGGAAAACCCGCTATGGTGGCAGGAATTCTTGGACGCGGCTCCTCCTCTGGAAGACACAGTGTAGATGCCGCTGATCTACCGAAGACGAAATGAGCGAGATCACACGCGAAAGCAGACGCGAAGCCAGGTGCCGGATAAAGGTGGGAACTAGATGCGGAAGTAAGCGCGAAAACATGCGCGAAAGTAGTCGAGCGGCTTGACCCCCTAAGTTTGGACACTAGACAGCAATTGCAGTGACAATCGCAGTTTTGCTTCGTTTTACTCGATAATACTCTTCCGGCGGTAAGTACTGGCAGCCCGAGTGGAGCCGCCGAGTGTTGTATCGCCTTACGAAGTTCATGGTTTCCCAGTATCCATCGCCAAAGGCCTCAAAGTTGTGTTGGGACATGCACTCGGCCTCAAAGATCGAGTGGAACGATTCTATGTGGGCGTTCATGTTCGGAGTCTTGAAAGGGATGAACTCCTGCGTCACACCCAGCTTAGGACACTCCTTGGCCATCAACTTGCTCTTGAACTGCGGTCCGTTGTCGGATCGTAGGGCAAGGCCATCAGGGTTGACCAGTCCTCTGCTCTTCAGGGCAGCCTTCAGGATCCTGAGAATATCTTTGGCTTCGCACCTGAGCCCCACGTGGACCGCGAGTATGCATCGGTCAAATACGTCAATGATGGAAGCCACGTAGAAGAACCTGTCCTCTCCCGGAATGTAACCGTACTTGATGTCTGTTTCCCAAAGCTGGTTTGATCCTGTTATCAGTCGGTTCCGTGCCAGTTTCCTGGGTGCCCTGGGCTCCAGCTTCCGTTGCGGCCGCAGGATCTTCATCTCCTTACACAGCCGGTAGACCTTCTTCTTGTTGATAACTAGACTGGCGACCCGACGAAGGGCGTGAGTGAGCTTCAGATATCCGTAAAACTCCCCGTCTCCTTCGATGAGCCCGTAGAGAAGCTCCCGGATTTCATCATCGCACATCTTCCGCCCGTCCTTTGTCCGTGAACATCCCGGTATCGGTCTCCCACCATGCGGCTCCCGCTTCTTGCCGTACTGCCGGGTTCGATAGTAGTAGGTTGACCTGCTCAACCCTACAATCCTGAGCACAAGTACGGCTGAGTACCCACGACCAATCCACTTGCTGGCTACTCCGATTCTGTCTGCGAGCGTTGGGCCGTTTTTTTTACCATGTCTCTAAGGATCGCGATTTCGAGTTCCCTCTCGCCGAGCATCTTCTTGAGTTTCGAAACCTCGTTGGCCATGCGTTCGACCTCAGCTGTGCTGATGATCGGGCTTCCCCCGCTGCCCAAGGTACCTAGTTGGTCCTCAGCTCTCCAGCCAAGCACCGTCGACCTGTTAATCCCGTACCGGCGAGCCACGGCCGACACGTTGCCTTCTGACGCGGCTTCATCAACGATCCTCTTTTTCAACTCTGTCGGGTAGTACTTGCGCTGTGACATCTCAATTCCCCCTAACTAGACTGTAGCCTAATTCCTGAACAACTGTCCAAGTCAGTTAGGGGGCTAAAGAGCGAGAAAGCAATTGCGGAAGTAAGTGCGGAGCAGTCGCACATCAAATGTAGTCGCTCCGTGCGCATTCGTGGCGGACGGACTGCTCGAGTCAGCGGACCGGAGAATCGGGCGAGCCTCCAAATCGGGAAAGCTACATAAGGCGAAACAAGGCGTTTAGCAGAATCAACAATCCGGTTGCCAGCAGCGTCGGCAAGACAACCGAGACCAGTGCCCATTTCCAGCTCCCTGTCTCCTTAAGAATCGTAAAGACGGTCGTGCCGCAAGGGTAGTGAAGTAGGGAAAACAGCATCACAGACAGCGCGGTCATCCAAGTCCAACCGTTGGCCCGCAGGATCTCCCCCATTGCCGTCAGGGATTGGAGCTCGGCCATAGCCCCCTGGGATAAGTAACTCATCATTGCTATGGGAATCACGATTTCATTGGCGGGAAACCCGAGGATGAACGCCAGCAGAATCACTCCATCTATCCCCATAACCGCGGCGACCGGATGCAGGCTCGACGCCGCTCTCGCAAGCAAGCTTATGCCTTGTACGTCTAGGTTAGCGAAAATCCACGTAATCGCCCCACACGGCGCGGCCACTGCCACAGCTCGTTTCAATACCCAGATAGTCCGCTCCTTCCATGACCGGGCAATGACGTTTAGAAGATCCGGCTTTCTATATGGAGGCAGCTCCAGGACGAAAGACGACGGAGTCCCCTTGAGGAGCGTCGTCGATAGAAGCCGCGAGACCAAGAAAGTCGCGCCGACCCCGGTAGCGATGGCGCCCGTCACAACTACGGCGGGCAGGACGCTTCCGGTAAAACCACTGCCTGTGAAGAACACCGTGGCCAGCATTATTAGGGTGGGAAATCGCCCGTTACACGGGACGAAATTGTTGGTGAGGATGGCGATTAGTCTCTCACGCGGCGACTCGATGATCCTGCATGCCACGACTCCAGCTGCGTTGCAGCCAAACCCCATGCTCATTGTCAACGCCTGTTTGCCGTGACCGCCGCTTCTGTGGAAAAGGTGGTCAAGGTTAAACGCGATTCGCGGCAGGTATCCGAAATCCTCCAATAGCGTAAACAGCGGAAAGAAGATTATTCGATGGGGAT
>DAIRWA010000126.1:0-5268 GCA_036802545.1 Bacillota bacterium
AAAAATTTAATGAAGCTTGTATCAACAGGATTCATTGAGGGATTTTATTATAAGCCGAGAATCGATATGGAGCTATTGGAAAAATACCATGAAGGCTTAATCTGTTTGAGTGCATGCATAGGGGGCGATGTTCCACAGGCTTTGCTTAATGATGGATATAACAAAGCAAAAGAGCTTGCACTTAGATTCGATACCATTTTCGGCAGGGATAATTATTATCTGGAAATGCAGCAAAATGGTTTTGAGGAGCAAAAGATTGTAAACCAAGGGCTTTTAAAGATTTCAAAGGAAACTGGGATTCCCCTTGTTGCCACAAACGATGTTCATTATTTGAACAAAGAGGACGCCAGAGCACAAGAAATTCTCATGTGTATTCAGACTGCTAAAACTATCGAAGATGAAGATCGTATGCAGTTTTCCACCGACGAATTATATTTTAAGTCACCGGAGACCATTAACGAACAATTCCATTATTGTCCGGAAGCAATCGAGAACACTGTAAAAATTGCTGCTATGTGCAATACATCGATTGAGTTTGGGAAGCTTCATCTGCCTGAATTTGATGTTCCAGAGAATCGTGATGCTTTTGATTATTTAAAACAGTTATGTGAAATTGGTTTTAAAAAGCGATACAGTGAGGATGAAAAGCTGAGAGAACGGCTTAATTACGAGCTATCGGTAATACATCAGATGGGTTATGTTGATTATTTTCTTATTGTATGGGATTTTATACGATATGCAAAGGAAAACAAAATAATGGTAGGCCCTGGACGCGGGTCTGCCGCCGGTAGCATGGTGTCTTATTGTCTTGGGATTACAAATGTTGACCCAATAAAATATCAGCTGATGACCGTCGCGCCTGAGCGCTGTGCGGATCTCGGATCCGGAGGCCGGCAGTGGGATGTCAAGATCGCGCTATGACACCAAAAGAAAACCTAACGCAATGGACACGACCCTCAGGACATTACTGATGGGCTTCGTAAACCTCGTGTTCCTTGCTTCGATGAATACATCAAGTGAGAACACAATGCTGTACAGCACACAGAACACAAGGACAAAAAGTCCTTTGCTGGCCATAAGGAGCCCGGTCAGGACACTTGCCGCAGTATATGTCACTGACCCCAACAAGGCGTAACTCATGACGATTTGTCCACGTCCAATCGGTAGAAACAGGCCTTGTCTGTGTTTTTGCAGCAGCGTGGAAAGCTGTTTCTTCAGCATTTCGCAGATATTCGCGTAAGCGGTCATGACAAGCAAAACGCTAATAGGAGCGGCCGCGATGGGGTCTCCGATGAACGGCAACCCCGCAAATAGCGGTGTCCTGAAGACGAGTGCCCCCAGAATCACGAGCCCAATAAGTATAGTCCAGATACTGTTGCCCGCCCTAACGGTCTCTATGACGGCTTTAAATAAGATGGCATTGTTCTTCTTCAGCGGCAAATGGTATAGGAGAAGACTAGTCGCGACGTCTACGACTACGGGAGGTGTCTCCTAATCTCGCGTACGGAGATGAAACCTCGGCGACCCCGGATATTGAGTATAGCGATGTATCGATATGTTAACGATGTTCAAGTGCGCAATGGGACTACTTCTCGCGGTCTGAGTCTCACATGTGCTCTCTGACGAGCAGTAATGCGCTTGATTCTTTGTGGGAAGCAGGTAGGGGTCTATGTGCTCGCAGGCGAGCAGTAACGGGTTGTTGCCTTGTGTTGGTTTGTGTTTCTGCGAAGTTGTTCATGGATCTCAGATGGCCCTGAAAGATGGGGTACAAATAAAATGGTGCCGAAGGTGGGATTTGAACCCACACAGGCGTTAACCTACGGCGCCCTGAACACCGCGTGTCTGCCATTTCCACCACTTCGGCACTGCTACGTTAGTCTAGCACAGAGATCTTGGCATTTCAACAAAGAACCCCGCCATGTCGTGAACCCGGAGGGTGTTGAACCTGCCTCAGCAGGTGGGTGCCTCCCTAAAGCTTTTGTGTTTCCGCTGACTGCGCGGCCTACACGCCACAGAAGGAGGTCAGGCTCCCTCTTTCACGGTGTTGGCTCAAACTCACCGTGATCCACGAGCACAGCAGGGCGAGTACTGCCGATTGATGCCCTGTCTTGTAGAACGATCTTATCACTGGCTTCCGCCGGATAGCAATATCGAGGCGGCCAAAACCTGGTGGAAGATTGTTCCTTGCCCTTAAAGACCAGGTGGATTAATATGTTCTCTTGGAGGGAGACAAACCTATGCGTTCGAGGCGGCCGCTGGTACTTACTGCGATAATGGCAGGCTTATCTGTGGTCCTTACCAGGTTTGCCTCACTTCGGGTGGCAATCGCCGGGGTTGAGGGAATCAGGCTTGGCCTAGGCTCGTTGCCAAACATCCTGGTGGGCATAATCGCCGGGCCGTTGTATGGCGCCGCTTCAGGAGCTATATCAGACGTCATCGGTTTTCTGCTAAGCCCTTTGGGTGGCGGATATATGCCCCACTTCACGCTCACCGCCGCATTGTCGGGCGCTATCCCGGGATTAGTGTTTCGGTTGCTTTCCCGCCGTCAAAGTAGGAATAGGGTCCCGTCTGTTTGGGTCGTTGGCATATCGGTCGGGGTCAGCGCCCTAGTAGTGTCCTTGGGACTCACCCCGTACTTCCTCCACACGTTGTTCGGTCTACCCTACCCGGCGCTCTATCCGGCCAGAGCCGCTGCCGCCGCCATTGAAATCCCAGCATACTCGATACTCATCCGAGCCGTTTTGGCAAGATACGGGGACTGGGAACGACCTGGCAAACTCAGGTAGAAAGCTTGATCGGCCAGCGACCAAATTCGACAGCGCAGAGGTAGTCTTCCCGCCGCCGTGGCCAGGCAAAAACCCGGCTGCAGATTCTCACCGTCTAGAATAAGGTGGGCTGATCCCCTTCGGGCAACCCAGCCAGAACACCCTCGTTCTTTAGTGTTTCACAGATCTTTTTCCCCAACTTGGTGCGTTTCCTGAAGTTGTCTATGGATGTGAACTCGCCGTCTTCCTTGGCGTTCACAATGGCTGAGGCTGCTTGTCCTCCTAAGCCCGGTATTGACGTGAAGGGAGGGATGAGCGTGTTTCCGTCCAGAGCGTACTTTGTCGCATTGGAAGCATTCAGCGAAGGCAGGCCGAACTCCACGCCCCTCTTCTTCATGTCCAGCGCGACCTCAAGCGCTGAGGCCTGATTCATTTCCTTAGCTTTGGCGCCTGACATGCCGTTCACACGGTCCACAAACCTGCGCCAGTACTCTTCTCCCTTGCGGATTAGTTCCGTAGTGAGGGACGCGCCATGGAAGGTGAAGTAAGCGGCAGCGAACGCTTCCGGGTGATGCACCTTGAAGTACGCTATCCTAAACGCCATGGTGACGTAAGCGGCCGCGTGGGCCTTGGGGAAAAGATAGCTGATTTTGAGACAGGATCCAATGTACCACTCGGGAGTGCCGGCTTCTCTCATAATCGCCAGATCTTCGTCTGACGGGGCCTTTCCCTTCCGAACCTTTTCGGCGATGCCAAAAGCCACGGCCGGATCTACGCCGAGCTTCATCAAGTGTTGGAAGATGTCTTCCCTGGTAGCGATAACTTGGTCCAGGGTGGCAGTACCTTCTTTGATGAGGTCTCGCGCGTTGTTTGCCCACACATCAGTTCCGTGGGACAGCCCCGATATCCTGACAAGGTCCGCAAACCGACATGGCTTCGTCTCGGACAACATGTTACGGACAAACCTTGTGCCGAATTCGGGGATGCCTAAGGCGTCATCCGGGTTATCTCCCGAGAATAGCCTCATGGTGGCAGGGTCGTCCAAAGGGACAGTTGTAGGATCGGTACCGGTCAGGTCGTGTAGCATTTTTATCACTGTCGGGTCGTCGTGCCCCAGTATGTCGACCTTGACTAGGTGGCCTGAAATCGCCGCGTAATCGAAGTGCGTGGTCATGGCCCCGGCTTGTCTGTCATCTGCCGGGTACTGTACCGGTGTGAAGTCTAGGATATCCCTGCCCTCGGGGATGACCATCACCCCGCCCGGGTGTTGCCCAGTCGTTCGTTTAACGCCCTCTATCCCCAAAGAGAGGCGTACTTCTTCCGCTCTCCTAAGGTTCTTCCCTCTGTCTTCGGCAAAATGCTTCACGAAACCGAATGCCGTTTTCCTGGCTATAGTGCCGATGGTGCCCGCGCGGAAGACATTCTTCTTGCCAAGTAACTCTTCGGCGAAGCGAAACATCTCCCCCTGTTCTTCACCGGAGAAGTTCAAGTCGATATCGGGAACCTTCTCGCCTTGGAAACCCATGAACGACTCAAAAGGTATGTCCTGACCGTCTCTGCACAAGTCGGCACCGCAATCCGGGCAAGCGCGGGCAGGAAGGTCAAATCCTGAGCCGTATGACGCCCCCGCCTCAAAGTCGTTCCACCTGCATTTCGGGCAAACGTAATGGGGAGTCATAGGGTTTACTTCTGTAATACCGGTACAGGTGGCGACCAGAGAAGAACCCACCGAACCTCTGGAACCTACAAGGTAACCGTCGGACAGGGACTTTCTCACCATCCGAATAGCGATGACGTACAAAGAAGCGTAACCGTTACCGATTATCGCGTTTAGCTCCTGCTCCAAGCGTTGTTCGACCAGTTCGGGAAGATGCTCGCCGTAGATTGCCCTCGCGCCTTTATCAGTTTCTTCTCGCAAGATCTCGTCGGCGCCGATAAGAGATGGGAAATGGGAGCCTTCGAGAACCCGTCTGCGGAATCAGCTATGGCCCGCGTGTTGGTCACCACGACTTCTTTGGCGGCTTCATCACCGAGGTAGGACGAGGCTTCATCCAAAAGCTCGGCTGTAGTGCGCAAGTAAACCGGTGTGGGTTTTTCGCCGTTGGCCATTCCCTTACCCGCCAGCAAGACCGTGCGGTATATGCTTTCATCCGGGTCGAGGTAGTGAACGTCGCAGGTCATCACGCAGGGACGTTCTATGGCCCGGCTCAAGTCGTAAATCGCCTTGTTTATCTGAAATAGCTCCTGCTTGTCCTTGACGGCACCGGAGTCCACCAGGAAGCCATTGTTGTCCACCGGTTGGATCTCGAGGTAGTCGTAGAAGGACGCGATACGCCTAAGCTCGTCTTCGCTCTTTCCCTGCAGTACCGCCTTATACACTTCTCCCGCCTCGCAGGCGGAGCTCACCAATAGGCCTTCCCTCTTGGCTTGGAGCAGGCCCCTCGGTATTCTTGGAGTCCGGTAGAAGTGCTTAAGGTGAGATTCGGTGATCATTTCGTACATG
>DAIRWA010000127.1:0-5263 GCA_036802545.1 Bacillota bacterium
TCGGTCCACGGCGGACGGGTGCCCGAGCCCCGCCAGAGCAGGGACTACTACCAGCACCGAATACATCGTAAAGTAACCGATTCTACGGTTAAAGAACGAGGAAAGCCTTGCCGGCAGGTCAAACAAGGCGGGATAAAACGCGATTACGCCTATGAGCGCGGCGAACACCGAGGCAAGAAGCACGCCGGCGGCAGCCACATCCTTTGTAACCTTGGCGATAGCTGAGTGCCTGGGCTCCATCAAATCTGTAAGGGATTCCACCACTGTATTGACTACCTCCGAGACCAACACCGCGGCGATGGCCAAAGAAACCATCAAAACCTCAAACCTGCTGACGCCCAACACGATACTGGCCGCTCCCGCCAAAGTGGCAAAGAGGACGTGAAGCCTCATGTTGCGCTGGGTTTTATAGACGTGGAGGAGGCCGTCCCAGGCGTGGCCGAAACTACGCTTTATGGCCTGCAGCGTCCCTCTTCCTCCCTCTCCAAGGCCCGCAGGATTTCTGCCTGCCTCTTCCACATGACCGCCTCTCTCTCGGGCTCATCGTGGTCGAAAGCGAGAAGGTGCAAAACGCCGTGGACTAACAGAAGGCGTATCTCCTGATCTTCGGTCTTACTCTGGGACTCGGCCTGACGGGCCGCCGTCTCCAAAGAAATGACGATATCGCCAAGCATCTCGGGCACCCCCGGCGCTTCCAGGCGATCGACTTCGCTTTCTTGATCGGTAAGCGCAAAAGACAATACATCGGTCGGACCCGATACCTCTCTGTACTGCTGGTTTAGTTCGGCGATAAAGGTATCGTCGGTAAATAGCACCGAGACTTCGCAAGAATCAACCTTGTGCCCTAAGAACGCGAGAGCGGACTGAACCGTGTTCACTGCAAGGTTCTTCAAGTGGGAACGGCGGTGTCGAGGGATGTCCTGACTGACCGTAAAGTCGACTTCAACGCTCAACGACGGCATCCTCGTTTCCTTCGGTCGTCTTGGCCGCATTCTTCTCGGGGTACTCTATCCTGGTATGAAAGATGCCCGTAAGCACCTTGATGAATGTATCGGCTATAGCATCCAGTTCCCTCAAGGTCAGATCGGACCTGTCTAGCTGATGGTCGTTGAGCTTTTCATTGATGATGCGCCTGACCATGGATTCGATCCTCGCCGGGGTCGGTTTGGTTATGGATCTCACGGCCGCCTCAACGCTGTCAGCCAGCATGACAATAGCCGTCTCTTTTGTGTCCGGCCTCGGCCCTTCGTATCTAAAATCCAGTTCCTCGGGACCCCGTCCGTTGGACTGGGATTCTGACGCCTTCATGTAAAAGTAAGACGCGAGAGTCGTACCGTGGTGTTCGGAGATGAACTTCTTGACTACCTCGGGCAACCTGTGTTCCTCGGCTAATTCCAATCCGTCCCTCACGTGGGACGTAATCACCGTAGCCGAGAGCGAGGGACTCATTTTGTCGTGGGGGTTCTCGACACCGAACACTTGGTTTTCGGAGAAGAAGTAGGGGCGCCTAATCTTGCCCACATCGTGGTAGTAAGAACCTACTCTCGATAACAGGTTGTCGGCACCGATGGCCACCGCGGCGGCCTCGGCAAGGTTACCTACCATAATGCTGTGATGGTAAGTGCCCGGAGCTTCAATAAGCAAGCGGTGCAATAGCGGATGATCGGGATTGGAGATCTCTAGGAGCCGGACCGGTGTGATTATGCCAAACATCATCTCCAGAAGAGGCAGAGAACCCAGGGCCAACACCGCTGACAGCGGACCGTTTCCAGCAGCGAACAGAAGGTCTTTCACTGATAGGGCGTCTCCCATGGGGATCGCGCCTGTCAACCCAAGGGTTATGTGAGTAGCCAGGTTCGCAAAGGCGACAACCATGCCGGCCTTCACCATGTCGGTGCGGCTCCAGCCAGATTTCAAGACCAAAGACGCCGCGATGCCTCCCACCAAAGACAAGGCCATGAACTTCATCTCAAAACCTGTGACCGCCCCCACCGCAAGCGTGATGCAGGAAGCGTAGAAGGTTCCCAATCTGCGGTCAATCAAGGTCGAAGCGAGCATTACACCCGCTGCTGTCGGGGCTAAGAGACCGGAAAACGAAGAGAAGACCTTGACCGCCACTACGGACAAAACGAAGGTGCACGCCACGAGGCTGAGTCTCGGGGAAGATATCATGTCAGGATGGTAAATATACAGGTAGCCTCCCAAGAATCCCGCGATAATGAGGGAGATGACGAAAGCGCCCGAGAGAGCGGTGATCCTCACTCTGCCACCCATCATACCCAATTCCTCAAGGATAGCTATCTGGTCGGCTGTGACGACATCCCCTTCTCTTACGATGAACTGGCCGCGCCTGATCCTTACCGGCTCGACATCAACTAAAGCTTGGTCTATCCTGCGTTGCGTCTCCTCCTCATTGAAAACGTGGTTAGGCCTCAGATTCGCTTTCACCAGCGATGAAAGATACGAAGCCACCGCAGGAGGGATATCCTTGTCCGAGGTAAGCGCGTCAACTATTTGCCCCTTGCCGGTCTCTAGATCCTCCGCTTTCAAGCCCGGCGCGAGAACGTTTTCGAGCAACAGATTTAGTTTGTCTACAGTGGAGTCGACAGTGAGATGGGAGGTCGCGGCCATGCTGACTATGTCGGCATCCGGCAAGTCTTCCGTGACAAAGGGCCTTAACTGGCTCAATATGTCCTGGGTCGTCAACGAGGGCTGGCTTTGCAGAGATACCAGCTTGTCCCTCATGTTGGCAACAAGGGTCTTTGTGTCGGCGAGCACCTTGGGATCGGTTGTCCATATCCTGTTCACGCCCGCAGCTTTCTCCGCTTTCAGACGTTCGGTCGCCGCTTCGTCGATGACTTCTTGAGGGGCTTTGACATCGATACCCGAGACCTCGCCGGCCTTGAGGCCAATCTGGGGAGGAACTTGAGACACAAAGAGGATTGCGAACACGATCAAGAAAGAACCCAACCCCCACAAAATCGCGCGGCCATTTCGCATCAACCTAACCCAGTACTCCCGGGTCTTGGCTGAGCCGACACCTTTGGGGCGGGACATGCTCTTGCAGTCTTGTCGCTCCTTCCTGCTCAATGTTTCTCCTTCTCCTCCTTCCAAGCCATCTCGTCAAACCGGTCATAAGCCCTTACTATTTTCGATACGAGCTCGTGCCGTACAACGTCTCTGTCAGAAAGATACACAAAGCCTATTCCGGGAACATCCCTCAGAATCACCCGGGCCTGATCGAGCCCCGAATAGGTGCCTTTAGGCAAGTCTATCTGCGTTATGTCACCTGTGACTACCGCTTTGGAGTGCAGCCCCATGCGGGTCAAGAACATCTTCATCTGCTCCGGAGTCGTGTTTTGGGCTTCGTCTAGGATAACGTAAGCCGACTCCAGGGTTCTTCCCCTCATGTACGCGAGAGGTGCGACCTCGATAAGGCCTCTTTCCATGTATTTCTGGAACGTCTCAAGACCCAGTACATCGAACAACGCGTCATACAAGGGACGAAGGTACGGGTTGACCTTCTCTTGAATGTCACCCGGCAGAAACCCCAGCTTCTCCCCTGCCTCGACGGCAGGACGCGTGAGTATAATCCTGTCTACTTCTTTCTTCTTGAACGCGGCCACTGCCATAGCGACGGCTATATATGTCTTGCCTGTGCCGGCCGGACCTATGCCAAAAACCAGTGCGTTCTCCTTGATAGCCCTGACATATTCCTTCTGGCCGTCTGTACGCGGGCCGATTGCCCTGCCACGCGCATTTGTAAGGATACTCCCACCCATTTCATGCAGGGCGTTGCCCTCTTTTGCCGAACGCACCGCGTAACGGACATCGTGAGGCGTAACCTTCTGCCCGGCTCTTGCCCGGTTAAGAAGGTGGTTTATGACCGCTTTGGCCGTGCCGAGCTCCACGGAGCCTCCGGTAACCGTAAGATCCTTGCCGCGAGCGACTATTTTGACATCGAGAGCGTCTTCAAGCAGAGCAAGGTTCTCATCATATGATCCGAATAGCCGATACATTTCTCCGTTATCTTGAATCTCGAAAGTAATCTGCGTTCCGCGTGATGTCACCTAGAAACCTCCGCATCTGTCTTGGGCCACGGTCGCACGGTGCCAATGTCCTCAACGGCTTCGGCAGTGGCCCGGATGTACACGGTCTCTCCATCGAACGGCAGGGCCTCACAGGACAAGTCTATCAATTTCGTCGAAGAAGGCAACCGCCTTTGGATAGAATCCTTGGCCTGTCTCTCGGCGATCTCTTTGGTTTCCTCGTAAGTAAGCGCCTGCTCCGTCCAAGTAATCTCAAAATACACCCGAGATATGACCTCCAAATCGACCCCTCCTGAACCGCTCCTTCCGATCTTCCAGAAAGTATAGTCTTCCACTTCATACCACTGAAATGCGTCCCTGTTCCCTAATAAGACAACTTCCTTTCCCTTGTAGCGGACGACTTTCGCTTCCACCTTCTTTCCGGTCCTCATGGGAAAAATCCTCTTCAGCGGCAATTCGTATGTCGCCTCGTAGAAGGTGAGAGCAGTAACAGTGCCGCGAGCTCCCTGTTTGGTCACAGCGTTCCCCTCTATGAGCAAGTCACCCTCTTGAACAGTCTGCCCAGGAGATACCTTGGGAGTCCCCCACAACACTAGTACCGTGTCTATGACGGCTTCTTTGTCAGCCACGATATCGCCCGGCGCTTCAACTTCGGGACGGGTCTTCTCCACCACCTGGATCTCAGCCAAAGTGCCCTGGTAATGGACGTAAACCCACGCCAACTGCGGTATCCCCCGGAGGATAGCTGCCTCGACCTCAGCTGTGGATATCCCGGACCTTCTCGCGCCGGTTACAAGTCCGGCGGCTTCGGCCACCGTCATGATTTTCTCGGGATCCACTTTGTCCGCACCTTTCACTTTAATGGCCCATACGGAACCCGAAAGATATATGAGAAGGGCGACCACGAGGACACCTGCCCAGAACAAGGACGGCCTCTTCTTTACCTTGCCGACAAAAAACGGGAGGCCTACGCGTTTTATGACCCTCGGCACGCACCGGGCCTTTCTGGCTAAGGGCCTTATCTCTTTGTATTTGGATAACGTGGTGGAGAAGGTCGCCTCGTCTTCCCCTATGACGAAGTCCCAGACAGGGAAGCCGTTTGAGAGGCAAAGGTTCACCAGGCGTTCGGGATTTTTCCCCCGCACGCCGACTACAACGTAACCTAACAGCGTTTCTTTTATCCTCTTAGCCCTTGGGCCCCTCATATACGCACC
>DAIRWA010000128.1:0-5241 GCA_036802545.1 Bacillota bacterium
ACCGTGATGATGAAGAGAATGTAGCCGTGAGACCGTGATGATGAAGAGAATGTAGCCGTGAGACCGTGATGATGAAGAGAATGTAGAGGTGAGACTCGTGATGATGAAGAGAATGTAGAGGTGAGACTCGTGTCATGCTGCGATTGCTCTCTAGCAGCATAAATGGATCCAACTCCTTTTACAGCTATTTTGGGACCTTCCCTAGCAGGATTGATCGGCGGCAACGTCGAGAAAGCGCAGCGTCAGGTACAGCCAACGCTTTCCATTGTCGCCGACTAACGCTGGCTACAGCCTATCAAGGCCGCTCCGTCCACGAGTGTCGGAAACAGAAGTTCGTGGGTGTTTTGGGCACGCTTGCCGAGGCGGCAACACGCAAGACTCAGGCCAAAGCCCGGCAGGAGCCTATCACCTCTATGCGGAATACGGATAATGTGAAATGGTTGGGAGGGCTTTTCTTGCGTAACGCTCGGGCATTACTACTCACCATGATCCCTTTCGTGTGGGGATACATTCCGGCTCGCTTTGTACAATCCGCGTGGGTAGACGCGTACTATTTCCGCTACATCCGCCTGTGGGACGTGGCGTTCATCATCATGTGGGGATGGGTCGGATGGAATTTCGGAAGACTACGCCTCAAACCTCGCCAGAGCTTCCTTCTAGGCAACATGACCTGGTCTATTTCTCTCTGCCTCCTTGTCTGGCAGTTCTTTCTGCTGGGCGACGCGGAAAGGAGCAGTGGCTGGCTTTCCCTGCTACCGCAGCTGTTCCCGTTCGGGGTTTTATCGACGACAAGTAGGACGATGGGAATCTTCACTCGCAGCATTAGTTCATCGATCGCGCTGCTGCTCGCTCACTTCTACATGCTGGTCATCTTCTGGCTCGGCTTTGTGCTCGAACGCAGAAGGCAGGAGACAGAGGACTCCGTTACTAGTACTTGGGAGGAAAGCGTGTAAGCCCCATCCTGAGCCTGCCTCCGCAGCCTCGCGTCCAGAATAGACCCGAGGCATCCAGGCCCTAGTCGACTCGCTTTTCTGAGTGACCGGTCTTTGAACAGAATGACGCCGTGGAAACTAGACTCCCGTCCGCCACAGCACCGGCCCCCGGGCCTACGCCTTCTTCGTCACTCCCAGATACGCTGCCTGAACCTCTGGGTTAGCCAAGACCTCCAGCCCCGGCCCCTCTACGACTACCCGACCGGCGTTCATCACGTACGCCCTGTTGGCCATCTCCAGCGCCTTATACGCATTTTGCTCAGCGAGCAAAACAGTTGTTCCCTGGTCCCTAATTCTCAAGATCGCGCGGAACACCTCTGAAGTCAGTGTAGGAGCCAGCCCCAGCGATGGCTCGTCAAACAGCAACAAGACAGGCCTCGCCATCATCGCCCTGCCGATGGCCAGCATCTGCTGTTCGCCTCCGCTCAGAGTCCCTGCGTACTGCCCGATCCTCTTCTCGAGGATCGGGAACAAATCGAAGATAGCCTCCATATCATCCCTAACTTCCGGGCCGGGCCTTCTAAGGTAGGCTCCAATCAGAAGGTTCTCCTTAACCGTTAAGTTATCGAATAACCTCCTTCGTTCGGGCACCAGGGAAATGCCCTGGCTGGCGACCCAATCAGGCACAGATCTCAGAGGCGCCCCCCGGAACAAGACTTGGCCCTCTCTCGGCCTGTTGACGCCCATGATCATCCACATCAGCGTAGACTTACCCGCTCCGTTAGGCCCGATGATGGAGACCACCTCTCCCTCGCCGATCGATAAAGAGACCCGGTGGAGGGCCTGCACACGGCCGTAAAACACCGAAACGTTACTTATGTTGAGCACCGGCGTACTCCTCCCCCAGGTAGGCTTCGATGACTCGGGCATCGGCCTGGACTTCGTCGGGCGACCCTTCCATCAACTTCTCTCCAAAGTTCATCACAACAATCCTGTGGCATAAACTCATCACTACATCCATGTGGTGCTCGATCATCAGAACAGTGAGGTTGTGCCGATTCTTTAGGTCATCGATCAGCCGGACCAGTTCGATGGACTCCTCAGGGTTCATGCCCGCGGCGGGCTCGTCCAGAAGCAGCAGTTTCGGTTCCAGGGCCAGTGCTCTGGCCAGCTCGAGTTTGCGCTGAAGCCCGTATGGTAAGGAGGACGCCCTCTCATAAGCGCGCCTCTCCAGACCTACTTCAGCGAGGTATGACAGGGCGGACTGCCTTATGAGCTTCTCGTCGCGCCTGACCCTGTCGTTACGCAGCAGCGCCTGGACAAAACCATACCTGGCGTGCCGATACAACACGGTGGTCACGTTATCCATGACGCTCAGATTCGCGAAAAGGCGGATGTTCTGGAACGTCCGCGCGATCCCCGAGTTTACGATTTGGGGGGGTGTCATGACGGTCAAGTCCCGTCCCCTATACTGCGCCGAACCTGCCGTCGGCCTATAGAAACCCGTCATGAGGTTGAAGACCGTGGTCTTTCCCGCTCCGTTGGGTCCTATCAGCCCAAGGATCTCTCCCTCATCGATGCCGAAGGATAGGTCGTTGACTGCGACTACGCCCCCAAATGCTTTAGTAAGTCCGGTGCACTCAGCTAGCCGCACGTTTTCGCCCTCCCATGAGGCGAGATGCAAGCGAGGATATGCTCGCCCAGTTCAAGTCCCGATACCCCATGATTCCTTGCGGACGAAAAACCATGATGAGCACCAGGATAAGACCGTATATGACGAGCCTCCATATCTGCGCCGCCCTGAGGAATTCGGGAGCTACGGTAAACAAGAAGGCGGCCAGCGCCGGCCCGGTCAGGCTACCGGTTCCTCCGCATACGACCGCCGCCGTGATCTGGGTCGACTGGACCATGGTAAACATGACGGGCTGGATGAAGGCGAGGTAGTGAGCGTACAACCCACCCGCCAGACCTGCGCAGCCTGCGGAAAACACCAGTGAGATCATCCGGGTCCTCAGCAGGTGGATTCCACTCATTTCAGCTGCGACGGCATCCTCCCTGACGGCCACCGCGTTTCGTCCAAAAACCGACACCAGCATGTTGCGGGCAAGCACTAGTACCAACACCATCATGGCCGCCGCAACCGGAAGGGTCGTATGCTGAGGTATTCCGGGCAGGCCGCGGGCCCCCTGCGTAATCTTGAGGTTTTCCAAGATCACTCGAGTAGCTTCTCCCATGCCGATTGTAGCGATGGCGAAATAGTCGCCTCGAAGCCTGGTACGAAGCGTAGGGTATCCCACAGCCGCCCCCACAATAGCTGCCGCTAGAACCCCTGCGGCAAGAGAAATGGGGTACGGTGTATGCAGGAAAACGGTCAGGATCGCCGCGGTATATGCGCCTACGGCCATGAAAGCCGCGTGGCCCAAGGAGAAGAGTCCGGTAAATCCCGTGAACACCGCCAACCCTATGGCTGCTATGATGTTGATTATCGCGACGGTCAATACTCCGCGTATGTACATTGGCTTATCCCCCGCTGACTCTAGTCGTAGCCTCGTCTTCTCGGTCCCAGGTTCACTAGGTACCACGCTCGACAGATGCCGTGTCAAATGGGGCCATGCCCACCAGGTGTCACGCCAAATCGGCGTCGGGTTCGCTCGCCGCCGGTGCCAACGGGCAGCCTCGGCCACCGCAACCAGTTCCAGCCCTACTCTGCATCGGATCCGCCCGACGCAAGATCTTCTAACCACGGAGCCCCCGCCACCAAACCTGCAGACTCTGCTCGATCTAGGTCTGCACGGCGCTGGATCTACGTGGTGCCCGGTCTACTCTGCACCGGATCCTCTCGCCTCTAGATCTTCTCCTCCACGTACTTGCCCATCAGTCCGTTGGGCAAGATCAGCAACACTACTACCAGCATCCCGAAGCTGAAAACGTCCCGGATAATTGAGGAAACGTATACCGAAACAAAGGTCTCCACGAGCCCAAGCAGGATGCCGCCGACCACCGCTCCGGGAAGGCTCCCCAATCCGCCAATGACCGCTGCCACATAGGCTTTGTTGGTGATCCACCCCATGGTCGGGTAGGCCATATACTTCATGCCTAAGAAGATTCCGGATAGCCCCGCTAACGCGCCGGCGATGAAGAAGACCAGGCCGACGATTCTATCCAGGCGGATTCCAAAGACCGACGCAACCGTCATGTCGAAAGAGCAAGCCCGGATGGCTAATCCACCTTTGGTGTTTTGTAGGAAGAGGTGCAGTCCGTAGATAGCCAACGTTGAAAACACCAAAGCGAAAAGGTCGAGTACGCCTATGGACGCCCCGCCGATCTTGACGATGCTCCTGCCGAGGATGTCGGGATATGAATAAAAGTGAGCCCCCAAAGTGGCATAGACCAGGTTCTCAAGCAGGATGGAAACGCCCATGGCGCTTATCATGAAGTACAAAGGTTTGGCCTTCCTCATCCGAAGCGGCCGGTAGGCAAGCCATTCGTTGGATACGCCCAGCACAGCGCCAAACAGCATGGAACCGATGAGCGCCACGGCGAACGGGGCCCCCAACTTGGTCAGGATGAAGTAGCCGGCGTACGCCCCTAACATAATGACAGACCCATGGGCGAAGTTGGAGAAGTTCAGGATAGAGAACACCAAGGAATACCCCACTGCCATGAGGGCGTAGATCCCCCCAATGGCCAGGCCCGTGATAGTGGTCTGTAAGAGCATAACGGTTTCCCCTTTTCTGCCGGTGGGCCGCCTTGGACCGCCGAAAGCCTGAGCCAAACTATCATGAGGTCCAGACGCCTTAAGCCCGACCCACTGAGACCCAGGCCTCACAAAGGTCCAGCAGGGGCTAAGGTTCCTTGACCGTAAGGCCGGCCTGAAACCCGTGCCCCTGCAATCAAGCTATTCCGTCACGTAAGTCTGTACGAAAATGAAATCGCCGCCCTTAATCTGCTGAATAACAGCGGGCTTATTGAGCGGATTGTGAGTCTTTGAATCGTAACTGATCACGCCCGTCAGAGCCTGAAGACCCGATATCTGTTCTATCGCTTGGGCTATCTTGCTCCCATCGGTGGAACCGGCTTTTTCGATAGCTTCTTTCAGCACGATCAAAGCGTCAACTGCCATAACCGGGTTTGGCAGAGTAGGATCGTTGTTGAACTTCGCCCTGTACTCCTTGATGAAATCCTGAATGTTCGGGTCTTCCATGGAAGCCAGGTTAACGAAGTATCCACCTTCGACCGCGGCTCCGCCGAGTTCTATGATGTCCGGGCTGCCCCAGTTGTCGCCGCCCATGAACTTGCCCTCATAGCC
>DAIRWA010000129.1:0-5232 GCA_036802545.1 Bacillota bacterium
CCATCGGGTTAAGTCTGCCTGCGGCTCCTTGGATAATCCCGGCTCTGACCAATGACTCCGCTGCCTCTTGCGCCCACGGCGCGAACGTGGCGGCATCCTTAAACGATGACAGTCCGTTGACAGCCTTCTCAGGCGGAACCCGATCGATGGCCACGAGCGTGCGATGCAGCATGACGAACATCTCCTGACTCGTGATCTCTCTGTCGGGCTCGAACAGGTTGTCGCCTACCCCGTCGGATATGCCCAGTTGCTTAGCAGCGGCCAGGAAGCCGGTGTAATACGTGTCGCCGGCGTCCGCGAAGTTGCCGTCTCGGTCCTCTACGGGAGATATACCGTATGCCCGCATCGTCAGCACTAGCATCTGGGCTCGGGTCAAGTGCTCCAACGGCGCGAAGTTGCCGTCTCCCACTCCCTCGGTTATGTTCCGCGCGGCGATGAACCTAACTGACCTGCTATACCACACATCCTCTGGAACATCCGCGAACGTGATCTTGTTGTAACCGACGGCATAGACCGAGAAATGGTCGGTCCTGAATGTGACCGTCCCCGTCGCCGGATCGTAAGAGCAGTCCTTCACGAGCTCCGGTTCCCCTTCGGAACTGAGGCGGTAGATGACCACTGCGTCTGGGTCTTCACCCGGCTGCAAGGTATAGGGAACCGACACGGTGACGGTGCCGGAGAACTCTGAGATAGTGTCGTTGCCGCTGGTAACGGAGAAGCGGAACACCGGCCTATCGCCGACAACTTTTTTCACTTCATCTGAGAGAGCCCCTGCATCCACCAAAGCCCCGTGGACAACTACGTCCTGGCTGGCAGATTCACGGATCTTCCCAAGCGCCCTCTCGTCAAGCGATAGTGAGGCGACCGGCGTGGAGACAGTCAATCTGTTCACGGAACTCGTGGCCATAAGGTCTACCGATAGCTTGGGTATTATCGTCCGACAGGACGTGACGTCGGAGTTTGCTTCGCCCCTTATTTCGATATGGACTGAACCGGCCCCGACCTTGCTAGCTTCCTCAAGAGCGGCCGTAACGGCGTCACAAAGGTCTGCATGCGAAACATTCATTGTCGCGCCGCCGCTTGTGTCCATCGTTCCGACAACTCCTGTGGTCGACGTGACCACGTCGGAAGACGACACTACCTGAGATTCGCGGGTCTGTGGAGATGGAGGTCCGCCAACGTCGCTGGGCGGGGGCGACGGCGGATCGGCCTTGGTTACGGCAAACGTTGCCGATCTGTATACGCCACCGGCATAGTCCGCGCTTCGTGTCGTGTAAGTCCCGGCCTGCAACATCCCGACAGTGACCGAAGTCGCGAAATCCCCGTTCAGACTCACGGTCGCAGAGCCAAAGTAAAGCAGCGCACCTGTTGGAGTGTGGATTTCCACCACGACGATTCCTCTTTCGAGAGCCGTGGCGCTCCCCATTATCTGGATCTTCCCGGTTGATGGATCATAGGTAGCCGACAGTTCTGTAATCGTTCCGCCCATGGGCTCCGCGAAGGCGGTTTGTCCGACCCACCGAAAACAGAAGGCCGCGACCAGAGCGCACGCCAAGAGTGCGAGAGAGTTCCTATTCATAGTCCATACCATCCTTTCCCGAGCCATATTCGGCATGGTTGGGCATGAGATGCCCCCAACCGGCCCCTATACCGAAGACTGCTCCGCCAAAGGTGCTGTTATCTGCGGAAATGCCCTCTCTGGAGATCAAGAAAGCCGCAATACGGTTCGCGGACGCTACGTCGGCATATTCGGACGCGCCCTGCCTGTACACAGGGATTTCATGCCTGGGGCTGTCAGGGCCGGTATAGGCCCTAAACTGCTTGGCGCCAAGAAGGGTATCATCTCTGTAGTAGTTGACTAGCAGGGTATGGTCGATTTCAAAGTAGTTGGGGTCTCCGGGATCATCGGTGAAGGGAAACACGCTCACGAAAGCTATGAACTCCTCATATCCGTAGTAATCAAATTCGGTCTGACGGGGTGTTACCCTCTGTCCCGCTTCTTCGGATTCATGGAACTCGAGGGTGAACGCGTCTAGTAGCACCCGCTTAACGTCTAGAGGGACTACCCGAGTCGTGCCATCGTCCAGGAATGACAGTGTGAGGTTCAATCGGGTAACCGGCATGGTGATATCGGGTAACGTCACTGCCCAGGCCCAGGTATCGAACCAGACCTCCTCATAGGTGGCCTCCACACCTTCTTCAAGTGACGTCACCGACACAATCTCAAAAGGCCTTCCGAGGTCAGAGGGATGTATGAAGACCCTTTCGTTGAGAAAGTACACAAAGGCACTGGGAATCGTCACAGATAGGGAAGCTTCTGACCCGTTGACGATGCCCGTATGCCAGTCGCCGGCGCCCACCTCAGGGATCACATCGATACCTACAAAATCGGGCTCGTAGAAAGTGACCATGGCGTCTTCCCAGCTGTAACCGGCCTGGAAACCGTAGTGCAGAGTCACTTTTCCGAAGTCCTTTCTGAACGTAAGCACAGTGAAGTGGTGAGTGACATACTCTGAACGGTCCACCAAGTATTCCCATATACCGCCGCCGATGGGGCCGATATTGTCTTTGTTCTGGCTGTCCTCAGGCCAGTGTACCGTCACTTCTATGGTACCGGACTGTAGACCAGCAGGAAGCTCAAACGCTACATGGCGTTTTTCCCACGTTCCATCATGCTCCATGACGTACTGATCCTCTGCGCCATTGAGCGAGAATCTAATCTCAAATTCCTCGTATCCGGGCTGGCAGAAGATGAACTGGTAAGGACGCCATTCGCCTTCCAATTCCGCCAGGAACCTTATTCGTTTGAAGGGTTGGGCATAGGAAAGCTCCTCCCCGTCAAAGGACCCTCCGAAATCATCTGGAGAAAACTCCGCGAAGGGAAAGCAATCATCCATCCCGATCCAGGTCAGCTCTTTCCCCTCAAAGGTGGACGGGAAGACAATTGAACCTACGTCGCTCGCGGGTATGGGCACCAGGTGCGCTTCTGTGCGGGTGTCAAAAGTGATCTCAACTGACCCGGTGGACTCAGGGTCTGTCGTTGAGGTATGTTCAAACACGAGAGACCCACTGTTTCCAGGAGGTGGTCCACCAGGATCTCCGCCGCCGGGATCCCCTCCGCCGGTCGAAACGTCAATAATCTTGGTCGTATAGCCACGAAGAACGCTGTATGAACCTCCTTCTTCTTCACTCCTTTCCACACGGTCGAAAAAGCCGACAAACAGGACATACTCGCCCGGCCCGACATTTTGGGCCCAGGTGGAATTCATCTCCCTGAGACCATGCTGCATTCCGGGGGGCATCCCGTCCTGCCCGGCATCCCTCCACCACGTTCCGGGAATCAGCACGACGCTAAACTGGTCCGGCTCGAGGCCATTCGGATTCGTGTCCGTAATGCTGACTTCAACAACTGGGTTGTCGGTTTCATGTGCAACGACGGACACAACCGCATCGCAATCGATGTCGCTGTCTATGTCCGCTATAGCATAGACGGGAATCGAAATCCAGATGCCTTCCGCCGGGACCTGGAAACGTTCATTGGTCCTGTAGTAGCCTTGCCTCTCGACTTCCACATCGTAATTGCAGTCCACTACCAGGGTGAACGCGGCGTTTCCGGAAGCGTCAGCCTGTTCGTGAAAGTGATGATTTCCGTCGGTCAACCTGACAGAAGCGTCTTCTACAGGCGTGCCGGAGATAGGGTCCAGCACGCTGACGGTCACTCTGGCATGGCCTTCAGGCAAAGGCTCCTCGGAGTCCACCACCACACCCTTGGTCGCGTAACCCACAAGAGCGGGATACTCAAATTCGCCGCCGTACATGTTTTTGAAGAAACCCACAAACAGGACGTATTCACCGGGATCGATGCTTTCGTGGCGGCTCTCGTTCATCCACTGTGGCGGCGCCTGCAAGGTTCCAAGCGGAAGCCCGTCGCTCTCCACATCCCATGTTGTGCCAGGTACGAGGACTATGCTGAACATGTCGCTATCGAAGCCCTCCGGAAGGTCCCCTTCAAGAATGCCAATATCGATGGCAGGCATCTCGCCGTCATGATAGATAATCTCGCTGATAATCGCTGACTCCGGCACCGGCGTGACCTCTTCTCTTCTGAAGAGGAAAATGGGAACGACCTCGCTGTCCGCCTGCACCGTGAAACGCTCATTTGACGGATAGTAATCGGGGTGGGTCACCTGCAGATCATAGGCTTCGCCGACAGCAAGGCGCGCTGTCATGGATGCCTCAGTGGTGGTGACCGTGACGGGTCCTCCGCCCTCGTCATACAGATATATGGCTCCGTCACTACGGACGCTTTCCGTGATCAAATCTCTTATGGTTCCGTCCCAAAGCTCAAAGGCAATTTCCTTCTCTTCCGCCGCACGCACTCCCTGAGGGATGGCGACAAGAACCAGCACGAAACACAATAAGAGGGCCGTCATCTGCTTGGTTTTCACGATTCATACCTCCGTATCTGGGCCGCTACAAAGCCGCTCCCCTGCTCATATACCAAATTGTCGTATCCAGCCGGGTGATTCAACAGGCGAGGATCGGGATAGGTTGTCGAAAAAGAGGGATAGGTTTGGTATAGGTTGAAGTAGCACACGGGCTCACTACGGTGCGGGAGTTCGGAATCATGAAGCGAAACCGGTTCATTTTGTACTCGGCCATCGTCGCACTGGGATTTCTGTGGACGGGGTCCTCCTACATATCACATATGTACCGCCTGCAATCGTTCTTCTCACCGGAGCAGGTAGACATCATCGCGCTTCGGTGGAACTATTTGGCGCAAGCGCTCGGCCTTGTTATCTATGCTCTTCTGCTATGGCGCTTTCCCGCGATTGTCTCTAAACGTCGATTCTTTGTCCGCATGATGTTGCTTGATGCGGCTGTCATTCCTCTGGCCCTCCTGTCGGGACATCCCGCGTTGGTTTTGTGGGCAGGGCTGGCCATGAACCTACTGCACGGAACCGTGGCGGCTGCCTACCTCACTTTACTGGGAGCGATTGTGCCGCCAGAGCAACGCGGGCGGGCTTTTGGCTACGCCTACGCCGTAGGTAGCCTCTGCACCTATCTGTTGTCACTGGTGGCGGATGGACACCTGATAAAGTCCAGCTATGCAGTTGCCGCGTATCTGCTTTTTGTGGGGGCAAATATACTTGTCGTCAGTCCAGCGGAAGACCTTCCTGAAGAAGATATGGAGCTAGAGGACCACGAAGGATGGGCCAAAAGCAAAGCGAT
>DAIRWA010000130.1:0-5130 GCA_036802545.1 Bacillota bacterium
TTCTTCACGCTATACGCTAACATCGACAAGCTAGACCCTAAGACCATCGATATCCCTGTCAAGGATCGGCCGGAGATCGATAGATGGGTAATATCCAGGCTAAACTCGTTGTACGGCCAAGTCGTGGAGTTCATGGATTCTTATGAGCTTACCAGGGTTGTGCGAGCCATAAACGGTTTTGTGGTGGATGAGGTCTCAAACTGGTACGTGAGACGGAGCCGCGAGCGGTTCTGGTCTACAGAGTTTGACCTAGACAAGAAATCCGCGTACAGAACATTATATGAGGTGCTCTTGGGAGTATGTAAGCTCATGGCCCCGTTTGCCCCGTTTGTCCCGGAGGATATCTACCTCAACCTAACTGGAGGCACGGCGTTAGAGTCGGTCCACCTAGAGGACCTCCCCCTTCGCGACGACAATCTTGTGGATCCGGACTTGGAGGCACGCATGGGGCTGGTAATTACCCTGGTCTCATTAGGCAGGTCGGTGAGGAACAAAGTCCAGATAAAGGTCAGGCAGCCACTTCGTAAGATGTACGTGAACGGCAGGCTGAGATCAACCCTCACCCAGATGGAGGACCTGGTCAAGGAGGAACTCAACGTTAAGGAGATCGTCTACGTTGAGAATCTCCAAGATTATGTCTTGTACGAGGTCAGACCGAACCTGCCGGTAGCGGGACCCAAGTACGGAAAGCTCCTGCGTGGAGTGATGGCCGCCCTTAAGCAGGCGGATCCTGTCGAGGCAGCCATGGCGATAGAACGGGACGGACAGCTTCGGATTGAAGTAGATGGCGAATCGCTGACGCTTGTCCAAGAGGACGTGGATATCCGTATCAAGGCGCGGGAAGGGTTTGCCGTCGAGATGGATAACAACGTCTTCGTCATTTTGGATACCGAGATCGACGCAGACCTGGTCTTGGAAGGCATAGCTCGGGAAGTTGTGTCCAAAGTCCAGACCATGAGGAAGAGTCAAGGATTTAATGTCACCGATCACGTTTCTATGGAGATAGTCAGCGACGAGACAGTTGATAGAGCGGTTAAGGCCTTTGCGGATTACATCAAAGGAGAAACCCTTTGCGACGACCTGAAAGTGAGCGTCTTACCGGCGGAGGAGATCGACCTTCACGAAGAAGGCACTGAGAAAGATGGTTTCTTCGCCTGGACTCTAAACGGTCACGGGGCGCTACTCAAGGTGCGAAGATTGGTCGACTAAAGAAAACGTCAGGATGGGGTGACGGCACTCCCACTAACGGGAGACCTCCACCCCATCGCTTTGTCAGATTGCACAGCATACTAGACAGGTAACAGTACTACTCTCGAACGGCCGACCCGCGACCCTCAATTTCTTGGCCGCTATGAAAACTGGTCGAACTTTGGCCCTTGTCCCTCCGGTACGGCGCACACGTACTTCTTATCGGCGGTACGCCGCAAAAATTCGTCTTTGCACTTAGCCAGCACCGCCGGTTCGGTCATCAAAATGAACCCTGCTTCTGCCATGACCTTCCCGGCCGTGAGCATGCCCTTATGTCCGATGGACATACCTGCCTGCGCCGCGTACTGCCAGGAGTGGCCGGGAGTGCCGATAGCTTGGCAGGCTGCTTTGATCTCGATGGTTGGGCAGCACCAGCTGCAGTCGGCTACATCGGTCGAACCGTCTGTATCGAGGGGTGTTGCCGGGCGCGGAACCACCGTATCGTTTAGTACTTGCCCCCAGAATTCTTCAGGAATGTTTCCTCTCTTGAGCACCGCTTCACGCTGCCCGGGCGGAAAACTCTTGGAGATCTCGCGGGCGAAGGCCAGATCCTCATCGGAGAACTTGGGCGGCCCCACTGTCTCGAAGCATTCCTCCAGCAGCTCTTCGAGAGCGACGTTGGGAAGCACGTTCCAGATGGCCTTTATCAACTCGATTTCGCAGCGCGTGTCGGTCATCTTCGCCGCGCCGTACGCGCAGTTCAAGACCCTCTCATAGAGTTCATCCACCTGCTCGCGCTCCGGGGAACGGACCAAGTACCAAGCGCTCGCTTTGGCAGGCACTACATTGGGCTGCATGCCTCCGTTGGTGATAACGTAGTGCACCCTCGCTCTTGGGGGCATGTGCTCTCTCAGGAATTCCACTCCCAGGTTCATGAGTTGAAGCGCGTCCAGGGCGCTGCGGCCGTTGTGGGGGTCTGCCGCGGCATGAGCCGTGCGTCCGTAGAAAGTAATGTTTACCGCGTTGTTAGCCAGCGAAGACCCGGTCTTAACCCTGTTGAAAGAGTCCGCGTGCCAAGTCAGGCAGGCGTCGCAGGCAGAGAAAAGACCATCTCGGGCCATGAATGCCTTTGCGCTGAAGTTCTCCTCTGCAGGGCAGCCGAAGTACTTCACCGTTCCTGGGATGCCCCGGGACTCCATTTCGCACTTAAGGCCAATGGCGGCGGTAAAGCTTCCGACTCCCAAGAGGTTGTGCCCGCATCCGTGTCCAGCTCCGCCGGGAACCAACTCTTCTTTGACAGGAATCGCTTTCTGAGAAACGCCCGGCAGCGCGTCGTACTCTGCCAGGAACCCGATGACGGGCGTCCCTTCGCCCCATGTAGCCTCAAAAGCCGTAGGTATTCCGGCCACTCCCCGCTTGACTGTAAAGCCTTCATCTTCCAGGGCTTTTGCCAGACACTCAGCCGATTTGCGCTCGCGCAGTCCAAGCTCCGCGTAACCCCAGATGTCGTCGGAAAGCCCGGTCAATAACGTACTCTTTTCGTCAATGTATCGAAGAGCATCCTTCGCTTTGACGCTCACAGGCGGTCTCCTCCCCATTCCTATTCTTGGTCATTAAGAAATTCTCGTTGCCCGCCTGCTATACCTCTTGTGGCCGGCGGGCGCGCCGTCGAACGCACCACCGAACGCTCTCTGGATTCACCTTGGTATATCTCTTGCCAAGTGCTGAACAACCTACACCTGAGAACTTACGGGACGGAGGAATCATATTGTTCAAGAGCGTGTTTTCGCCCATCAAGATAAACCAGTTGGAGATAAGGAACAGGTTGGTTGTGCCGCCTATGGTGACCAACTACGGAAACGAGCGCGGTGAGGTTACAGACCGCCACATTGCCTACCTTGAAGAGCGAGCCAGGGGAGGTTTCGGACTGATAACGCTGGAGGCGGTGGCGGTTCACAGATCGGGGCTCGGGTTCCCTAAGGGGATTGGCCTGTGGCATGACGATCAGATCGAGGGACTGTCCCGTCTCGCCGCCAAGATCCATGGGAGGGGCGCGAAATTGTCTGTGCAGCTCTATCACGCGGGGCGGCAGACCTATTCAGCCATTCTGGGCGGCCAATCGGTGTCGGCATCTCCGGTCCCGTGCCCGGTCTGCTCGGAGATCCCGAGAGAGCTTACCCGCAAGGACATAACAGAACTGGTGAAGGCGTTCGCCCGCGCAGCCGAGAGGGCTAAGGAAGCGGGAGCCGATGCCGTCGAAATACATGGAGCTCACGGATATCTGGTAGGTCAGTTCACGTCGCCCTATTCTAACCGCCGGGTAGACGCTTACGGAGGCTCCCTCCACAACAGGCTGCGGTTCGCCCTTGAAGTTGTCGCGTCAGTCAGGCGATCTACCGGTTCTGAATTCCCCATTATCTACAGGATATCTGTGAGAGAGAGGGTTCCGGGAGGACTGACTCCCGTGGAAAGCCTTCCCATTGTGAGGGTACTCGCCGAAGGCGGCGTGGATGCCTTTCACGTAAGCACGGGGGTTTACGCCAGTACGTCGTACATAATCCCCAACTACTATTTGCCGGATGGTCTGAACGTAGACGACGCGGCCATGGTGAAGGAACATGTCGGCCTGCCGGTCATAGTGGCAGGCAAGATCACGGAGATACTCACCGCCGACTCGATTATCTCGGGAGGCAAAGCCGACATGGTAGCCATGGGGCGCGCGTCCATCGTAGACCCTGAACTTCCAAGAAAATCGGCGGTCGGGGCGCTAGACGACGTGAGACCTTGCATTACCTGCAATCAAGGGTGTTCAGGCGGGCTAAACGGTCCCGAACAGGAGATGTCTTGCCTGGTAAATCCGGCCGTCGGAAAGGAACGGGAATACCGAGTCCCTCCACCTACCGTGCGGAAAAGCTGCCTGGTTGTAGGGGGCGGTCCCGCGGGATTGGAAGCGGCAAGAATTCTGGCCGAACGAGGGCACAAGGTAGTGTTGTATGAGAGGGACGATCGATTTGGCGGGCAGTTTAGGGTAGCCGCGCTGCCTCCTGAGAAGCAGCCCTTGGCGAAGCTTACCCGGTGGCAAGTTGACCAAGCGGCCAAGGCGGGTGTCACCTTGAAACTCGGTCAAGAGGTTACGCGACAGTCTATCGCGGAGGCAAGACCGGATGTGGTGGTGGTGGCCACCGGCGCCAAGCCGTCCACCCAAGGGATCCCCGGGGCTGATGGTCCGTGGGTAATTCCGGCCGAACTGCTGTTAGCAGGAAAACGCACCGCCGGCAACAAGGTCATCGTGTTGGGCGGCGGTGCTGTCGGATGTGAGGTAGCCGACTACCTCATCGCCTTGGAGAAAAAGGTGACAGTTGTCGAATTCTTGGATGACTTGGCTAAGAACGCCGAGCCGTCCCAACGCTTCTTCTTGCTCCAAAGAATAAAGGACGGAGGGGTTGAGACTTCTTTGGGCACACGGATCACCCAAGTCCTACCGGACGGAGCCGTTTGTGAAAAGGATGGGCAGATGCTTGAATTGAGGGGATACGACACGGTGGTATCCGCTCTAGGCTACGTGTCCGACGACCAGTTGCTGGCTCACATGCCAGACGGCGTAACCGAGGTACACGTAATCGGCGACGCCAAGTCTCCCCGGGACGCGCTCTACGCTATTCGGGACGCGGAACAGTTGGCGATGGGGATCTAGGCGCGAGGCCTTGTGGACGTCGGTCCCGACCGGCAGAGATGGGCGATTGTACATGACATGCAGTTGAACACAGGCGGTTGAACGGTGAGAAGAACCAAGCGGTCCCCCTCACCCGATTTTCTAAGCGTGATCGAATTCGTGCTCTACCTAGTTGTCTTTGGACGAGTCCTGCTTGGGCGGGAACAACTCGAAAACCAAATTCAACACTATGCCGAATATGGAGGCGGTCGCGATGGCTGGCAGTTGGA
>DAIRWA010000131.1:0-5102 GCA_036802545.1 Bacillota bacterium
CGATTTCTCTCAGATACTCCCGCTCTACTCAGGCGACGACTCTGTGTACGGTGTTCTGGAAGTCAAAGCGGAGTCGCGCCAGATCAAGCAAAGCCTTGAAATGCTTCGCAGGTGTGCAAGAGTAGCGACATGATGTACCTGGTTACGATTCCCCTACCGGTCCGGCATCTGTAGCCCGAAGTTACAGCACAACGTACCGCCGGAATAACGCAGATGGTAGATCCTCACTCCGGCCTTCTCGATCCATTCGGAGCCCCAGAATTCCTCGACGCTTCCATGAACCTCATTGAAGTAGACCATTGACCAAACTCGGCATCCCACGCGATAGACAACCTCCTGCCCGGAAAAGCGGGTCGAGCCGAAGTACACGGCCCGATAGTGAAATGGGTCAGAGGTGTACTCAAGCTGTTTCGAACCTGATAGCACGGGGATCGTTCAGGCCGCTCTTTGCGAGGCCACATTGTGTAAACTTCCCTCATTGTTTGGCATATCTGTAGTGTGAGAACAACAGGAAGGAGGTTATCGATTTGGGTGTCGTGTCTGTGCCCCATCCTATCCTACGGGAATGGAACTCGCACAAGGACCCCGACAAGTTCACTGTGGCTGTTGAGTTCTCTTGCGGTGGCTGCTGCAAGAAGGCTTCCAATGCGAAGATTGCCGACGTAGTGGACGGTGTCCTGATCCTGGTGGCCCATGAACACGAAGGGTGTAGTCCCTGGCTTCGGCATCTCTTGGGCCGATAGCGGAACGCTTGTCGCACGGGCATCCACGAGGTAGTATGGATGTGACTCCGAGTTGCCTCTGTGGCAGGAACTTGAACTAGACTTCATTCAAGGAGGGTTGATGCAACATAGTGGGTGCGATTCGCCTCCGCAAATAAGGCACATTGAAGGGACGCCCGATCGAGGCTTTCTCTTCCTTGTGCCTTTCTTTGTGGTCGAATCCAAACCCAAAGAGGTGCATCTACCTTGTCCCGTCATCTCAAAAATGGCCAGGCTCCGCCTGTATCCGTGTCCCAAAACTTCCTTACAAGCTCCAAGACCATCCAGCGGCTTGTCAGCCGTACCAACCTGTGCCGCGATGACCATGTCGTCGAGATCGGCCCAGGTAAAGGCCATATAACTGAGGTTCTGGCAAGGACCTGCGGTCTAGTGACAGCCGTGGAGATCGACCCGGCCATGTGTGCGAGAACCGCGAAGAGGACAGCAGGCTTCGGCAACTTGAACCTCGTCAACCAGGACTTTCTTACATGGCGGCTACCCAGCCAAGGTGCCTACAAAGTGTTCTCGAACATCCCGTTCTGCATCACAACGTCCATCATCAGGAAGATCAGTGAGAGCGCGAATCCGCCCGATGAGGCGTGGCTGGTGATGGAGAAGGCGGCTGCGAGGCGGTTCGCGGGCATCCCCAGAGAGTCGCTTCGATCCTTGCTGCTTAAGCCAAACTATGAGTTAGAGGTCGTCTGCCAGTTGCGGAGGGATGACTTTCACCCGCGTCCTTCGGTGGATGTGGTGCTTTTTCATATGCACAAGATGGTCCAACCGGACATACTGCCGGAGCACTGGCGCTCATATGAGCGGTTTGTGACGGATGGGATGACCAACGCGGCTGGGCTGCTCCGACGAGTCTTCACCAAGAAGCAGCTGTCAATTGCTCTGAAGCAGGCGGGCATGAAGTGCGTGCCGATGTCGGGCGAGATGCTATATGTCCAATGGCTGTGTCTCTTCCGAAACCATCTGATGAAGCACCAGACAGGGGGAATATCACCGGGCTGTCAAGTCCTCCAGGACGGATCGAAGGATCGGCTGGAAGTCCATATACCGCAGGACCGCGCGTTCTTCGAATCTGTCGCTCAACTGCGCATCCTTTGTGAAAAGCAGCGTGCCTGAGGCAACGCCAAAGGCAAATCCCAACGATTCGGGGTCAACTGGGTGAACGTCGACAGGAACCCCTAACTCATGGGACAAAATGGCTGATGCCGCTAGACAGCGATCGATGGCTACTTCCTGGGATGTTCCAATGAAGTAGATGGCAACGTCAATGTCCTTCGAAGGTCCCTCGGCAACGAACGAGCCGTGCACATATGCGAATGCTGACCCAGGTATGACCTCGGTTCTCCCGCTGATATGCTCAAGAATGTCGGACACCTCGGACGGCTCGAAGCTTCTTTGGACCGGCGTACCCAAGCCGTCTTCGAATTGCATTACCTTTGGCTTTTGCATCAAACCGATTCACCCGCCAATTGCTGGACACAGCTCAGAAAGTCTTCCACATCCTCAAGGTTATGACGCATGAACGCCAGCACAACTGCATTGTCAACCGCACCGTACCCGTGAACCAGTAGATTGCGAAAACCAGCCATCTTGGAAAGGTTAAGCGCGAGTGTCTCGGATAGAAGACCTGCTTGGGCCAGCAGCATGAAGCTTTCTCGCTGACTTGAGGGCGCTCGGGAAAGAATGCGAGCGCAGATGTGGGCAGCTACGTTCACAGCGCCGTCTATGACCACTATGAAGGAGTAACGTGCGGAGCGCACCGCTTCAGGGTTGTCTAGGAACTTTGTATCCGGTCTCCCGGCATACTCCGTCAGGACCGACACATTCTCTCGGATAACAGCCGCCTTCTGTGCCAGCCTCACCAGGTCAAGGCTCCCCATGAATGTGTTTCACCCCTGAGAACATTCTAGCCGTTCACGAACCCCCTTGCCAGCCTTGCTTTGAAAGAAGCGAATTGTGGCGCATCGTGGGACTGCCAATTGGGGTGGGCTCTCTGACGCTGCGCTGATTATGCTCGCAGATTTCTGATGATGCCCATATGCTCCTTGCTTTCCTTTTGGGGTTAAGCATACTCTAGTTTCTCATGAACCAGTTTGCCAGCATGGCTCCGACGAAGCAGAAGGTAGCTAGCTTCCGTTTGCGGAAAGACCTTGCATAAGCACGCCGGTGGCGTTGAAAGGGACAAGCGGGGTGGCCAAAACATGAAAAGCAGACTGGAATGTGTGAGAGAGTATGTTAACGGCATTTTCGATGGCATAGAAGACGCCGAGACTAAGGGCGCCGCCTACGTGCATTCCTACGGCGTATCGCAGTGCTGCGCTCTGCTGGCGCTAAAGCGTGGGATGAATGTTGAACTGGCCACGGCCATCGGCCTCCTGCATGATGTTTACTCATACAAGACCGGGTCCACCGCTCTGCACTCTCACAACGGTGCGGAAATGGTGCGGGTGGCCTTCAAACATGGCTTGAGAGACCTTTTTGCGGAAGATGAGCAAACCATCATTAAGTCGGCGATATACCACCATTCCGATAAAGACCACGTACATGACGAATACGACGAGCTTTTGAAGGACAGCGATATTCTCCAGCACCTGTCGTTTGATGCCACCTACGGGTCGATTTATGTTCCAAGACTGCTGCATACCGTCAAAGAGCTCGCATTGCCGGCACCCAACATAACTCTACTAACGAAAGAGAAGGCCGCGGTAAGCCTTTTCGATCCAGTCTGCGCCGGGGATGTTGCCGAGGCCCTTGCCGGGAAGAGAGTCACCGGGGAAAGGCACGATCCCGACTACATGAAGATAGTCCGTTACTTCCCGGAGGACAGCGCCCCCGATGAGTTCAAGAACGGGTGGTGCGCGGCGTTTGTCTACCATTGTTGCTTGGAGGCTGGGCTTTTGCTGCCGATCCGCGTTGGCCATACCGCAATGAAGATGGCGAACAGCAGGCTTGGCGGCGTCAGAGGATGGTATGAGTGGGGCATGGAGAACGGGTTCTGCCGCTCTGAACAAGACGGGTTTGCTCCCGAACGCGGGGACATCGTCATATACGACAACGTCATTCCTGCGGAGAATAAGCATCCGAACGGTGCTAGATATGACCACATGGGAATTACAGCATCCGTCGGGATGAAATCGTGACTGATGCCGACCTTCTCGAGGAGGCCGCCCGGGACTTTGAGCAAAATGCAGACCGCAAAAGGGCGCAGACGATCCTGTCGCTTTACAAGGGAGAATATCTATCTGATTTTGAAGCCCATTGGGCCGCTGCAAAGCGGCTGAAGTACGCGGAGATTTATAGAAGGGCGCTTAGCTTTGTCTCATCGCTTTCATGACATCGTCCCGACCACTCGCACAGACTGTCGCGCAGGTGGCCGTCGAGGGAGCCCAACATAGCCATCGACTGTCCTCTACGGTCGAATTCTCGCTCATGCAGGTCTCTCCTTCAGCTCATGCTTGGGAGACGCGAAAGGCGAACATCGTTCAGTAAAGAAAGCAAATGCCATAGCAGACTTTAAGGTTGACAAGTGTAACCCATGCAATGTATTCTGGTTACAGTCGTAGCCCAAGTGAGGTGAATGCTGTGACAACAGGAAGCGAGATAAGCATGCCCAAGAGCGAGTGGGCCATCATGGAGTGTTTATGGGAGAAGGCTCCCTTGACTGTGACTCAGATCGCGAGGGCAATGGAGGAAGAAACAGGTTGGGCGAAAAGCACCACCAAGACACTCATCAGTCGCATGACAACAAAGGGGTATCTGTGTTTCAAGGAAGGAGATAAGGCGCGGGAGTATTACCCGGCTTTTCCGCGGTCGGAAGCAGTCTTGGCGGAAACCGAAGGGTTTCTTTCTCGTCTGTATGAGGGCAGCTTGGGAATGATGGTAAACACTCTTGTCGATCAAAAAGGTCTTTCTCGGCACGAGATTAGGGAATTGCGAGCCATTCTGGACAGGATTGACGAGGTGAAGTAAGTGTTTGAAGTCACCGTCGCTTCTTCTGTGCTGATCGTGGTTATCATCTTGCTGCGCCACTTACTCAAAGGGAAAATAGATTTGCGGCTGCAGTACGCTTGGTGGCTTCTAGTAGCGATAAGGCTGCTTATGCCATTCCCGCTGTTTCAAAGCCCCGCCAGTATCTTTAATGTACTCGATGTGGGGAAACCCGTGAGCTACGTCGTGAACCCAATGCACCAAGCGCAACCGGATATTCCGGATGGGATAAACCACTTGGGGCAGCCGGGTTCCTTTGACCCTGCGGTTGATCGCGACTTGGCGGACAATGCGGCGCTAGACAAACCTGTGGCCAGCGACCCGGTGGCCGATCGGGGCGCT
>DAIRWA010000132.1:0-5071 GCA_036802545.1 Bacillota bacterium
GAGACCTTCTCGAAAGAGGACTTGGATGAATACGCTGAAGTGTTGGCTAGGATCTCGGCGGAGGCCTATGCGACGCCCGATGTGGTGAAGAACGCGCCGCACAAGTGCGCATCTCACAAACGGACAAATGAGGCGGTGTTGGATGATCCACAGAAGTGGGCGACCACATGGCGTGCGTACAAGAGGAAATGGAAGGAATAATGACTGCGCGGCGCGGGAGCGTTCGGCTCCCTTGTACGCGTTTGCGTTTCGAACCGTCGTAAGTGAGCGCTAACGATGTGCCGCGGGACGATCTAGTGCCGCGGCCACATCGAATATGAACCGCAAAGGGGATCAGGATCATGAGTTCGGCGCAACCGGATCTCGAGAAGAAATTGGCAGGATCGGGTAGGTTATTGCCGTCCTTGAAATTGCTCTACGTGTACGCGCTTGCGACGGGCGCTATCTTGACGTTCATGGCGTACTGGGACGGCATGTTCCTTAGTTCCGCAGGGCCTCTGACGGGCCTTGGGTTTGGTGTAATGACAATCCTTGTTATGCCTATCGCCTTCGTCTACTGTGAGTTCGCTGCGATGGTGCCGAAGGTCGGTGCGGAGGTTGTATACAACACAGTCGGTCTGAACAAACATGAGGAAGCGTTTCGACGCGGCAGAGTTTCGGCGGAGCTTTACGGTTATCTAAAGATACCGTTTGAAGCCACTATGGTCCAGGGTATTAAGGCCGGAGGGAAGGAAAGTGAGCGGGTCGGCCTCGAAAACGCGGTGTTCCATGTTTTAGATCTAATGGCCAAACAGAAGGACACCCAGTTTCTTATAGGCCCCGGCACAACGACCCGAGAGATCAAAGCGAGGCTCGGATCGGGTGGAACACTGCTGGGCGTCGATGTGGCCCAGGACGGCCGCCTTATTGCCGAGGACGTCAACGAAGCACAGATACTGGAGATGATCCAAGGGAAGAAAGCAAAGATCGTCGTCACGATCATCGGCGGACAGGGCTACATATTTGGAAGGGGAAATCAGCAGTTGAGTCCCCGTGTGATCAAGGAGGTCGGCAAGGAGAATATAGTCGTCGTGGCTTCAAAGAACAAACTCGCTGCTTTGCAGGCTAGGCCACTCCTTGTCGACACAGGTGATGATCAAACCAATCAAACGTTAACAGGTTATGTCAAGGTGGTCACGGGGTACAACCAGCATGTGATGTGTAGGGTTTGGTCTTGACGTGAGGCAGTAGGCGAGTCCAGTGGAAACACCCTGATAGGCATGCACCTTAGGAGAGTCGCGGTCCCGGTAAGGTTATCAGTCCGGACAATTCCCGCCCGAGGCTGATAGGTGGAGAAAGGGCCAAGTATGTCAAGGATTGGAGCTATAAATAAGTCTTTGGAGAGGCTTCGTCCCTCTGGAAAGAGTGTGCCGTAATGGACAAGCTCGATGAAGAACGCGCTGATCAAGAGCAGATTAACTCGCGCGGGCTTGACGTAGTTCTTGTATGTATGCCCTTCGCCAGTCATGAGCAGCCATCAATTGGTCTTAGCTTGCTCAAATCCCAACTCAAACAGTTTGGTGTCAAGACCCGAGTTCTCTATTTTACGATACCTTTTGCTGAACGGATCGGGGTTCGGCTGTACCGGACTATAGGGAATTGGCATATTGCCGACCTATTGGGAGATTGGGTATTTTCAAGGGCGCTTTTCCCTAATTCCAAACAACACACTGAAGACTACATCAATGACGTACTATCAGGGGGTGCGCTACCCCATTCGATCCCCCATTTTGGGAAAAGGCCACCCGGGGATGTCCTGATCGGTGACCTGCTCAAGGTGCTGGAGGAGGTCACCGGTTTCCTGGACGAGTGTTGCCAGAAGATATTGCAGTACCGGCCCAAGGTAGTTGGTTTTACGAGCCTTTTTCACCAGCAGACCGCGTCGCTGGCACTCGCACGACTCGTGAAGAAACAGGAACCCGCCACTTTCGTTGTGATGGGTGGACCAGGCTGCCTCGGGCCAATGGGGATGGGAATAATCCGATCATTCGAATGGGTAGATGCGGTGGTGTCTGGGGAGGGTGAGATTGTCTTTCCTGAGATAGTCAAACGAGTCATGGATTCATTGCCGCTTGGCGATTTGCCTGGGACGTTTACCCGCAACATGACCGTGACATCGGATCTTGACAAGTTTTGTGCGCCGGTGGTTGAAGATCTTGACATGCTCCCGAATCCGGATTATGTAGATTTTCTGGAGCAATGGCAGGGTAGTCTGTATAGCCAAACAGGTGTGGTTCGACTACCATTCGAGACATCGAGGGGTTGTTGGTGGGGCGAGAGATCACGCTGCAGGTTCTGTGGTCAGGGAACGCCTGCTATGAGGTATCGTGCGAAATCTGTCAGTCGCTCTTCCATTGAGTTGTGCGATCTTGCCAGAAACAATCCCGGTTCTGTTGTGGTGTTTACCGATGCAGTGTCCAGCCCCCACCATCTGAACCAGTTTCTTTGCGAGGTCAAGTCGGACGGTGCCAGACCCCCGGTAGTGTACTTCGAAGTCAGGCCCGACTTAGGCAGGGGCGATCTTGAGCTATTACGCGAAACCGGCATTCGACGCCTTGAAACCGGTATTGAAAGCCTAAGCGATCGAGTCTTGGGGCTGGTAAGGAAAGGCACGAACACCCTAAAAAACATAAGGTTTCTAAAGTGGTGCAAGGAGCTTGGCATCGAAGCAGTGTGGAATCTCCTCTGGGGTTTTCCTGACGAGCCGGCAGCGGAATACGAGGCAATGGCGAATCTCGTCCCCTTGCTCACTCACCTCCAGCCGCCCAACTACGTTGGGGCTTTTCGCCTTGATCGGTTTAGCCCGTATTTTGAGCAAAGCCGCGAATCAGGGCTTCTGGAGGTGACCCCATATCCTTCGTACCAACATGTATATTCGCTTTCACCCGAGGCTCTCAACAACCTGGCATACTACTTCACTTTCAGTTACGCCCGCGACCAGAACGTAAACGCCTATACGGCTAAGCTAGCCAACGCTGTCGTCGATTGGAAAGAGACACATCATAGCAGACTGTTTGTGGCGCTTGACCGCAACGAAACATTGCTGCTGATTGACCGTCGTTCGTCAGAACAGACCAGGACGATCCTGGACGGTCCTCATAGGGTACTGTATCTGGCGTGCGACGATATCCGCCATGCGGAACAATTGAAGATAACGCTAGCAGACCGTACAGGGAGGACGCCGGTGCTTTCCGAGGTGCGCAGGCTGCTAGAGCCGCTGGTAGAGATGGGGTTCATACTACGGCAAGGCGACTTCTATCTTAGTCTTGCGACGAAGGGAATGTCTTTGGGCGTTGCCCGGGGAGGCGCTCTCCTCGGAACCCGGCTCTCTTACCCTCTTAACGAGGGTTTACGTCTATGCCGCAATCTCCCGCGTTGCCCCGCAGCGTGTCCAGCGCGTGGGGGATTACGGGGAGGATAGCGCTTAGGTTCTCTGACACCCCTTTGGGGCTCCCGGGCAGGTTCACTATCAAAGTGCGGCCGCGGATGCCTGCTACAGCCCTAGACAGCGCGGCCCTCTCTGTGCGCTTCAGCCCTTCCGCCCGCATCAACTCGGGCAGACCCGGGACTTGCTTTTCGATAACGTCCAAAGTGGCCTCGGGGGTGACGTCCCTGGGGCCAAGACCGGTTCCGCCGGTCGTAAGGATGAGGTCGACTCCCAGGTCATCGGCTTGATGGCGAAGAGTACCGGCTATTTCCTGTCTATCGTCTTGAACGATGGCGTAGTCCGATACCTCTCCAAGTTCTTCGACGAGGGCCGCTATCGCCTGGGCGCTGGTATCTCGCCGTTCACCCTTGGAGCCTTTGTCACTGGCTGTTAGTATCGCGACACGGTAGGAGTTGTCCACATCTATGGCATCTTCCGCACGCACTTCGCCCCCACAGATGACCCGAGCGAAGATGCCCTCCCGGGGCATGATGCAGTCGCCGGCTTGATAGTAAATGGCGCACCTGGTATGGCAGACCTTACCGATCTGGGTCACTTCCAGCACTACTTGGTCCCCTGCGCGGAGCCTGGTTCCGATGGGGAGGCGCGGGAGATCTAATCCCAGGGTGGTTAGGTTCTCCCCGAAGTCGCCGGTCCCTACATCGAGGCCGCTTGCCCTGGCTTTCGCTATGCTCTCCTCGGCAAGAAGACTGACTTGTCTGTGCCAGTCCCCGGCGTGAGCGTCTCCAACGAGCCCGAGCTTTGGCTTGAACGTCGCCTCGCCGCGGTTTTCTTTGCGAGTCCCTTTGCTTTCACTCAGGCAGACAGCAGTGATCTTCCCCAATGCCCTCATCCTCTCTGGCGTACTCTCCGCTCTTTCCGCCGCTCTTCTTCACGAGCCGGATTTCGTCTATCACCATCTCTTTGTCAACCGCTTTGCACATGTCGTAGACGGTGAGGCAGGCGGCAGATACGGCCGTCAGCGCTTCCATCTCCGCTCCTGTCTTTCCGAAAAGACTTATCCTGGCTTCCACTTCAACGACGCAATCGCCCCGGTTAGGAACGACTTGTACCTGGATGCCCGTCAGAGCAAGTGGGTGACAAAGGGGCACGATGTCGGCTGTCCTTTTTGCCGCCATGATTCCGGCCACTTGCGCCACGGTGAAGACGTCGCCTTTGGGCAGCGGGCCCGCGGATATGGCCTTGACTGTCTCGGGTGACATCCGTACCCTACCTTTCGCGATGGCTACCCGACTTGTGGGTTCCTTCTGCCCAACGTCTACCATGTGGATCCCGCCTCTTGGGTCAAGGTGAGTGAGAGCCTTTCTCAACAGAAGTCAACCTCCTATCTGGTACATGCGCCTCAAGCGGGCATGTGCATTGGGACCGAGAAACTCGTGGTGCGCGGGCTTTAGTTCAAGAGCATGTCCAAAGGCTGTGCGCAGACCTTCGTCTATCTGGGATTCGTCCGTGTCCTCCGCTCTTAGTACCGGCTTTAGGTCAATCTCCGTATCCAACGCCAGGCACGGTCGTAGGTACCCGTCCGGCGTTAGTCTAAGGCGGTTGCAGCCATCGCAGAACGGACTGGACATGGGCGAGATGATG
>DAIRWA010000133.1:0-5049 GCA_036802545.1 Bacillota bacterium
CGCTTGGCGTAGCGGGCGACGAAGTACGCCATGACTGAAAAGGGATAGAACATCTTAAGCATGACGATTCCCGCGGAGCCTATGATCCGGGAAATAGCCTTAGCGCATGCCCACATCCTCCACGGCCATAAGGAAAACGGCGGGAGCGCGATCACTTCAAAAGACGGGCCTACGCTGTGCCACATAGTGAGGTCCACTCCGGTGTCAGACCTGGACACGCCTACCACGGTGACGCTCTGAACCTCCGGCCGGAAAAGAGCCGCGAAGTCAGAATCCCAGGGTATCCGCGCATACCACCCACCGCCGGACCGGATGAAGTCATAGCCGGTCACTATCACCATTTTGGTCACGAGGGCTGCCCCCGGTGTTGCCCGCGCTTCTCTCGGGTTCTTTTGTCGTCTAGGGTTTTCTCGTAAACGGCCAATGTCTCTCGAGTCATGACATCCACGCTGAAGCGGTCCTTTACAGTTTGTCGTGCCGTCCTCCCCATACGGTTTAGGAGGTCAAGGTCCGATGTTAATCCGGTCACTGCGTCGGCCATAGCGTCGATATCGAAAGCGGGAACGATAAAACCGTCTAGCTCGTGAGTCACCTGCTCCCTAACCCCGGGGATGTCGAAGCATACAACGGCGCGTCCGTGGCTGAAAGCGTCCAGGATGACGCCTGATTGAGTCATGCTGGTGTTGGTCAAAACAACCAGTGAATGGCTGCGGAACAGCAGGGTCTTTTCTTCTTCGGTAACAAACATATCAATTAGGTTAATACCGGGTGCTGCTCGGAGTTCCCGGAGCAATCCCGGATTCAGGTCCGGCGCGGGCCTGCCCGCCACTGTGAGCCTGGGGCCTCCCCTGTCCGCGAGGGTTTTCGCCAGAAGGACCAATCTGTCCAGCCCCTTGTAGGACGTGAGCCTGCCTATGCAGAGCAGGGAACCGGCGCTTTCAGTTTCTATCTCATGGAAATCTAAGGCGTAAAAGTGACCGAGCGTCACGGCCTCCACGGGGCATCGGACCTTGTTGGCCTGTATGAACCGGCTCATCTGGTGTCTGTTGTGAAGGATCAGGGCATCCGATAGCTTGGTGATGGTCAAGTTGTATGATTTTAGAAAGAACTGGCCTTTCTGCCCCGGGTGGGGCATCGGGTCGTGAACGGTGTGGATGAAGACGCACGAACATCTTCTTCTAAGGAACAAGGCGAATGGCACGTTCCAAGTATGAGACGAGATGAAATGGACAATGTCCGGCGCATACTCCCGTGCCCACCTCGCGGCATACAGAAGGTGGTGTGCCAGATTCACCGTCCCCGGTTCTAGAGATGGCCTCGGAACAGGGATCGTCAACATTTCCCGAACCGTCTGGACACCGGCGCAAATCTTCGCCGATCCCAGCGTCCTGTAACTGACACCGGACCCTTCCAGAGCCCTGCCGAGGTTATGCAGGTAGTGCTGCATGTCGGGGTTATTAGAGAAGGAAACGAGCAAGACTCTCACGGGCGCTTGCCCCCTTTCTAAAAGCCCGCGATGGTTGTCTACCTCTCCCTATGCAGCCCGCATCCAGGAATATCCCGCCCGGAGCGAACATAACGTCAGAACAGAACAGTTAGGAAGCCGACTCTTAAAGGACGATGCTCATGGACTTATCAGATTGTCAGGCTATCATACTGGCAGGCGGAATGGGCACTCGCTTAAGCGAGGAAACGGCAGTACGGCCAAAACCCATGGTAGAGATCGGCGGACGTCCGATCTTGTGGCACATAATGAAACTCTATTCTCACTTTGGAGTAAACAAATTCATTGTGGCCTTAGGCTACAAAGGCCAGGTCATCAAGGAATACTTCCTCAACTACTGCGCTCATCAGAGCGATGGACGGTAAACCTGGTGGATACGGGACTTCGGACACAGACAGGCGGACGTCTGGCCCGGCTTAGGCCTTATATCTATGACGATCCGTTCTTCCTGGTCACGTACGGCGACGGCGTGGCAGACTTGAACATGCGCGAACAAGTAAAGCAATACCTTTCCAGTGGCTATCCCTGTATGCTCACGGCGGTGAGACCTCCGTCAAGGTTTGGGGCACTGGATATAGACGGCGATCTAGTCCGCAGTTTCCAAGAAAAACCCCAGACGGGCGAAGGATGGATCAACGGCGGATTCTTCATCTTTTCCCGAAGGATCTTCGACTTCCTGGAAGACGATGATACGGTCCTCGAGAAAACACCTCTTGAATCGCTGGCTCTTGGGGGCGAACTGGGAGTCTACGCCCACCAAGGCTTTTGGCAGCCCATGGACACCCTCCGGGATGTACGGCTCTTAAACGAATTATGGGATGAGGGTGAGGCACCGTGGAAGAAATGGTAGGCGCTTCTTGTCGAAACTACTCAAAAGCCCTCTCGGGCAAGACAGTGCTGATCACTGGTGCCACCGGACTGGTCGGCTCCCATCTTCTCGCCTGGCTATCCGGCATTGGCGCAAAGGCGGTGGCTTTCTTACGCGACGACGTGCCATCCTCTCTGGCCGTCACTTCCAAGGACATTGACCGGGTCGTTCGAGCGCGCGGAGACCTTCGAGAATACGACGACCTATGCCGCGTGGTCGCCGAGTACGACCCCGAGGTAGTCTTTCATCTGGGGGCTCAAAGCCAAGTCGGAGTGGGACAAAACTATCCCAGGGGCACCCTGGAGGCCAACGTCCGGGGCACCTGGAACCTACTGGAGGCGCTCAGACTCTGCGGGCGGCATTTGTCCGCGATCGTGGTGGCGTCTAGCGATAAAGCATACGGGGAAAGCCCTCACCTTCCCTACCTGGAGACCCACCCCTTGGCGGGAGCCTACCCTTACGATGTATCAAAAAGCTGCGTAGACCTTATATCCCGATGCTACGCAAGAACCTACGAAATGCCGGTGGGCATCGCCAGATGCGGCAATGTCTACGGCGAAGGGGACATAAACTTCGACAGGATTGTCCCTGGAACCATCAGGGACGCTTGCCGGGGCCACCGCCCAGTTTTGAGGAGCGACGGCCAATCCGTCCGAGACTACATCTATGTGAAGGACGTGGTCTCGGCCTACCTGACCCTGGCGGCGGCGGTGATAGACAGGCCCGACCTCCGGGGTGAAGCGTTCAACTTTGGCTACGACCGGCCTGTCACCGTGCTTGAGATAGTGCAAAGAATCTTGACGCTGATGGGCCAAAACCATCTGGTGCCGGACATAAGAAACACGGCTTCGGGTGAAATCCGCTCACAGTACCTTTCATCGGAGAAGGCCAGGCGAACTCTTGACTGGTCGCCCGCATACGGATTGGACGACGGGTTGAAAAACACCATCGCTTGGTACGTGCCAAGGCTGGAAGCGGGGGTCATCTAGTTGATTGACGGAGTGGTGGTAAAGAGGCTCTTAGAGTTCCCTGACGAGCGCGGCAGGATAATGCATTTCATGCGCTGTGATGACCCTGCTTTTACCGGGTTTGGAGAAGTGTATTTTTCCACGGTGTTCCCCGGGGTCGTCAAGGGTTGGCACTTGCACAGGGTGATGACGATCAACTATTCGGTGCCAATGGGCATCATCAAACTGGTTCTCTACGACGAAAGAGAGGATTCGTCGACTTTCGGCCGCCTTATGGAGCTTTACATAGGCGAAGGCAACTACTCCCGGGTAACCGTGCCCTCTGGGGTGTGGAACGGTTTCAAAGGGCTAGGCACACGGACATCCATAGTCTGCAACTGCGCCTCCCATCCTCACGACCCGGCGGAGATCGTACGCCTAAGCCCCACCGACCCAAGGATCCCCTATTCGTGGGACATCGTCATGAGGTGATTGCGCTTGGACTTGACGCAAGAAGTGAAGGAGATCGTAAGGCGCTGCTACTCCCAACGTTTCGAAGGCCGGACGTTTAGGCCCGGAGTGGACTGGGTACCGGTGTCGGGAAAGGCGTTTGGCCCCGAGGAGCTAGAAGCGCTGGTCCAATGCGCACTGGAGTTTTGGCTCACCGCCGGACCCTACTGCCACAGGTTTGAAAGCCGGCTACGTTCCATAGTTGGGGCAAAAGCGGTGGCTCTCACCAACTCCGGATCTTCCGCCAATCTCTTGGCGGTATCCGCCCTTTGCTCTCTATCCTTAGGGGAGAGACGGCTCCGAGGAGGCGACGAAATCATCACCGCCGCGCTCGGCTTCCCAACTACGCTGAATCCCATCTTGCAGAACCACTTATCCGCAGTACTCATCGACTCGCGACTAGGAACGTACAACCCCGATGTCTCCCACATAGAAGCGGCGCTAAGCCCGAGGACGCGAGGGGTTTTCCTGGCCCATTCTTTGGGGAACCCCTTTCAAGTCGATGTGGTCTCGGAGCTTTGCCGTAAGCGCGGACTGTTCTTAATCGAAGACACCTGCGACGCCCTTGGCGCGTCGTTTGTGGCGGAAGCCCCGCTAGTGCCGCGCGACCCGGCTAGCCCTATCGGACGCATCGGCTCCATCGACCAGACAACGCTGGAGGGCAAACCCCTCGGTTCTTGGGGTGACCTGAGCACCCTCAGTTTCTATCCTGCCCACCACATAACTACAGGCGAAGGAGGCGCCGTCCTCTCCCAATCCGACGAACTGGCTAGGATAGTAAGATCTTTGCGCGATTGGGGCAGGCACTGCTGGTGTGAACCCGGGCACGACAATACCTGCGGACACCGGTACGACGCCCTGTTCCCCGGCCTGCCTGTAGGGTATGACCACAAGTACGTGTACTCGGAGATAGGATACAACTTGAAGATGACCGACCTTCAGGCAGCCATCGGCGAAGCGCAACTCAAGCGACTTCCCCTATTTGCCCAGATAAGGGACCGGAATTTCCTGGCCTTGCATGAACTGTTCAGATCATACGAGGAATGGTTCATCTTGCCCCGCCCAGTACCCGGCGCGAAACCGTCATGGTTCGGGTATCCCCTGACGGTGAGAGAACAAGCGCCCTTTTCGCGGCTGGACTTCATCAGATATCTTGACTCTCGGAGAATCGGAACCCGGCTGATGTTCGGGGGCAATCTCGCGCGGCAGCCGGCGTACCG
>DAIRWA010000134.1:0-4991 GCA_036802545.1 Bacillota bacterium
CCATGAACCAGGAGATCTCAGGCCGAGTCGTCCTGCTGCAGGTTGGAGAGACAGGCCCCAACCAGGAGTTCTTCCAAGACGCAACCATTAGGCAAGCCCTTAGCCATTTGGTGGATAGGGAGACCATCGCCAACACGATCATGAAGGGCTTGGTTCAGCCCGGTTATAACGTGATGGTTCCGACCGACCTCTACTACACAGAGGATATCGTGAAGTATGAGTACGACATCGACAAGGGCAAGGAGCTTCTAACCGACGCCGGTTGGTCCTTGGGCGAAGATGGCGTGCTGACCAAAGACGGCAAGCGGTTCGAGGTTGACTTGTTCTATCAAACCGGAGACGCCCTTACCGATCAGACCGCGCTCCTCATGCAAAACGCTTTTGGTCAGGCCGGCATCAAACTGAACCTGCGTGGCTTAGAGCGTACGGCACTGGTGCAGCACCTGGTGGATGACGACTACGATCTGATCCTAAACGGTAACCTGATGGGGCCCGATCCTCACCGGTACGTCTACATCTATGGGGACCGTTCACCGGAGATCGAGGCGCTATTCGCAGCCGGGCAGATGGAGATAGATGAAACGGAACGCGCCAGGATCTACGCTGACATCCAGAAACTCATCAGCGAAGAAGCCTACAACCTTCCGTTGTACTATCCGGATTCGCTCCATGCGCATAACCCGAAACTCAACGTAGGCGAAGCTGAGGTTCATGGCGGGGTGTATCATTTCTACAACCCGGTCAAGATCCGGTTCGAGAAATAAGACCCTCCCCGAGGGGACACTTAGGAAGCCCTCGGGCATCCCTAGTGTTCCCTCGGCTCTAATCAAACAGGTGCCGACAACCGGTCTCCAAAGGGAAACGGAGGGAGTCTATTGCTCCGCTTTATTGTTCGACGATGCCTGGTGCTCATCCCGTTGTTCATAGGCGTCACGATTTTGTCTTTCTATATCGCCAACTTGTCGCCCGGTGATCCCGTAGCGATGTACCTTGACCCATATGAGAAGCCTGATCCTGAAAAGGTGGAGGCTATACGCCGCGAACTCGGCTTAGATAAACCGGTCATCACCAGGTACTTTCTTTGGTTGGCCAAGGTCCTGCAGGGCGACTTAGGATACTCTCTGTCCAGCAAACGGCCTGTGTTGGCCGAGATCCGCGCGAGAATCGGGCCTTCTCTGCTTCTTTCGGGGACCTCTCTCTGCATTTCGTTTGTCTTGGGCATATCTTTGGGAGTGTACTCGGCCATGAACCAGTACAAAGCGAGCGATTACGTGCTTACGGTGCTGTCGTTCATTGGCATTTCCATGCCTACTTTCTGGTTCGCGATGCTTTTGATCATTTTGCTCACAGGTACGCTCGGTTGGTTGCCTTCTGTGGGCATGGTCAGCTTCAACACGCCGCCTGGGACGTGGAATCACATCGTTGATGTCGCAAGGCACTTGGTGATGCCGGTAACGGTCACCACCCTTGGAAGCATAGCCGGTTGGGCCCGAATGGAAAGGTCTACGATGCTTGAAGTCTTGCGTCAGGACTATATTCGCACTGCCCGGGCCAAGGGTATACGTGAGCGGTTTGTCATCTTCAGGCACGCCGTTCGAAACGCCGCTCTGCCGATCATCACTTCATTGGGGATGTCCCTTCCGGGTCTTATAGGTGGTTCCTTTGTCATTGAATCCATATTTGGCTGGCCGGGTATGGGGCGATTAGGCACTCAAGCCATTTTCAGCCGTGACTACCCTGTAATCATGGGCGTCAACATCATCTCTTCTCTCTTGATCATGTTGGGGAACCTCGCCGCTGATGTCACTTACGCGCTGGTTGACCCGCGAATCCGGTATGGGGGAGGTGCGGAGAAATGAGCGGGAATGGCACAGAGGAAACTGTCAAGGATACAGCCATCGATACGTCCCTCGATAGCGAGGAAGCCAGTTTTGGCAAGGTTCAGTCTTTCTGGAGCACTATTTGGAAGAGGTTTCGGCGTCACCGTTTGGCCATGATCGGTCTCGGGGTCTTGAGCGTTTTGGTTCTGATCGCGATTCTTGCGCCCCTGCTTGCGCCCTATGATCCGACGGTAATGGATATGGAGGTCCTTACCACCGGTAATCCGCCGGCGCCGCCTAGCAAGACTCACTGGCTGGGCACTGACGCTCTCGGGCGCGACTGGCTATCCCGCGCAATCTATGGGGCCCGCATTTCGCTGTCGGTCGGGTTGGTGTCCGTCGGCATATCCGTCACCATAGGTTCGGTACTCGGCGCTATCGCCGGTTACTACGGTGGATTAATCGACAACATCATATGCCGTGTGATCGACGTTCTCATGTGCGTGCCCACGTTCTTTCTGATTTTGACCGTCAACGCTTTCCTGACCCCAAGCATTTATAACGTCATGATCATTATTGGGGTCTTTGGATGGATGGGCACCGCCAGGATGGTCCGCGGCCAAATCTTAAGCATACGTGAGCAGGAGTTTGTTGAGGCCGCAAGAGCTCTTGGCTTGCCAGACAAACGGGTCGTCCTAAGGCACATATTGCCAAACGTGTTTGCCCAGCTCATCGTGACTGCGACCATGGGAGTCGCGGGGGCGATCATGACCGAGTCGGGGCTCAGCTATCTTGGAATGGGTGTTCAAGAACCGTTTCCGAGCTGGGGCGCTATGCTTAAGAGCGCTCAAGACTATCTGCTAACCGCGCCGTGGCTGGCGATTTTACCCGGCCTTTTGATATCTATTACTGTGCTCAGCATCAATTTTGTGGGTGACGGACTGCGAGATGCCATCGATCCGAAACTCAAACGCTAGGCCACAGACGAAGCAAAGCATGGAGGAGGTAATGCCAATGGATGATAATCTCCTGTGCGTGCGAAACCTGAGCACCTCGTTTCATACGTCCGATGGCCTGGTTCCGGCCGTTACCGGAGTATCTCTCGATGTCAAGCGCGGAGAAGTCGTCGGCATAGTCGGAGAGAGCGGTTCAGGGAAGACCGTCACCGCTTTATCCATCACAAGACTTATAGAAATACCTCCCGGGGAGATCCGGGCCGACAAGATCGAACTTGACGGAATGGATCTCACGGGATTAAGTGACGAGCGCCTGCGCAGATTGCGCGGTCCGGCCATATCCATGATTTTTCAGGAGCCGATGACCAGCTTGAATCCACTCATGACGGTGGGCTATCAAGTCGCCGAGCCGTTGGAGGAGCATAAGGGAATGTCCCGGGGCGACGCTCTGGACAGAGCGATAGAGCTTTTTCGGTTAGTGGGCATTCCGTTTCCCGAGCGCCGGATTCACGACCATCCTCACCAGTTGTCGGGCGGATTGCGCCAGCGCGTGATGATCGCTATCGCTTTGGCGTGCGATCCTAAACTGCTCATCGCGGACGAGCCGACCACAGCGTTGGACGTGACCATCCAGGCCCAGATTCTTGATCTCTTAAGACGCCTGCAGGACGAACTGGACATGTCGGTAATGCTGATCACTCACGATCTTGGCGTTGTCGCTGAGATGGCTCACAGGGTAATCGTCATGTACGCAGGCCAGGTGGTCGAGGAGGCACCCGTGGTCCCGCTGTTTCGCCGTCCGCTGCATCCGTACACTAAGGGGCTTATGACTTCAATCCCCTCGATTCAGGAGAAGAAATCGTCCCTTCACGTGATTAGGGGCGTAGTACCGAGTCCTATGTTCTTTCCCAAGGGCTGCCGGTTCCATCCACGTTGCGATCGAGCTGCCGACAAGTGCCGGGCGGAGCCGCCGGAGTTGTCCTCCCTGGGCGAGGGCAGGTTCGTGCGCTGCTGGTTTCCACTTGGCGAAGGGGAGGGGGATAGACCATGAGCGTGAACGTTGAATCTGTCGCTATGCAGCGGCCGACGCCTAGCCACGAGGAACAGGCGTTGGTACGCGCTGTGAATTTGTGCAAGAGCTTTCCGGTTGCCCGCGGTTCATTTGGGCGGGTGATGGGGTATCTCAAAGCGGTGGACGACGTGAATTTGGCGATACGGCCGGGAGAGACCTTTGGCTTGGTGGGAGAGAGTGGGTGCGGCAAGACCACTACCGGTAGGCTCCTTCTGCGTCTATTGAACCCCACAAGTGGAAAGGTCTTGTACCGGGGGCGAGATCTCGCGACCATGTCCCGCGAGGAACTGCGCCTTGCCCGGCGCGAGATGCAGATTATCTTCCAGGACCCGTATTCGTCGTTAAATCCCCGGATGACCGTTGGCGCTATGTTGTCGGAACCGCTGGAAGTCCACGGGATCACAGATCCTTCTGAACGGGACGACAGGGTAGTGGAACTGCTCGCGAAGGTTGGACTGAAGCCTTTCCACATGCAGCGCTATCCCCACGAGTTTTCGGGAGGGCAGCGTCAGCGCATTGGCGTGGCGCGCGCCCTCTCCGTCAATCCCAAGTTCATCGTATGCGACGAGCCTGTGTCGGCGCTGGATGTTTCTATCCAGTCCCAGGTACTGAACCTGCTGAAGGAACTCCAGTCTGAACTGGGTCTGACGTACTTGTTTGTGTCCCACAGCTTGTCGGTGGTGCGTCACGTGTCGGACCGGGTGGGCGTCATGTATCTGGGACGGCTGGTTGAACTGGCGGATGAATTCGACCTATATAGCAACCCCAAGCATCCGTACACGGAGGCGCTCTTGTCGGCCGTGCCGGTTCCGGACCCGGAGGCCCACCGCCAGCGGATAGTGCTAGAAGGCGATGTCCCTAACCCGGTGAACCCTCCATCAGGCTGTGCGTTCCATCCCCGCTGCGGGAGAGCTACGGACATCTGCTCGCAAGAAAGGCCAGAGTGGAGAGAATTGGGGACAAATCACTTTGCGGCATGCCATTTGGCAAATTAGAGATGTGTGCCCGTCATCGGTGTGCGCAAACTGGACTCTGCATTGCAGTTGGACGGGTGAGCGGATTGGATTGGATGGCGGTTTGCCGGTAGAACCGACGGTCAAGCCTTGTCGCGGTCACCGGCTGCCTCGTTAAGATAACGGAGAA
>DAIRWA010000135.1:0-4985 GCA_036802545.1 Bacillota bacterium
ATCGTGGGCATCCTCAACCTGATTCTCGCTCTCCATTTCACCGTGCTGGCCGGAAGCGATATGATGCACGGACTTCTGCCAAACCGGATTATCTTGTCGGGCTTGGCTTTTACTTTGGCGCTTCGCGTGGTTGCGCCGTTGCAGGCGGGCGGGGCGGTAATCGGGATGGGGTTTGGGCCCAGTTTGCGCGACGGCCTCATCGGAGCCGCCTTGGGGTTCGGATTCTTCTTCCTAGTCGCATTGATTAAGCCCGGCGCCATGGGAGGCGGCGACATAAAGATGGCCGCTCTCGTAGGCTTGTACCTAGGAGCCTGGAGGGTATTCCCAGCCCTAGGCCTAGGTTTCATCTTGTCGTCTCTCTACTCGGTCCCGCTGATGATCGCAGGAAAGCTGAAGAGGACCGACACGCTTCCTCTGGGTATCTTCCTTTCCATCGCCACGCTCATTGTGGCGTTGGCGCGGTAGCTCGTGGGGCCTACCTAGCCACCTCAACTACCCTAGCTACCCTAACTAATCTGACTACCACTGGGGTTCGGCATCGGCTGTTGTCCGCGCCATCCACCTACGTACGACCACCGATATAAGCTATTGTCTGCCGCTGATGGCCTAGTCTTGGTCGCGTGGTCCGCCTAGTATCGTGGCGCCGCGTCTAGCGCTATCCGCCTGCGATACTGTCGGAGTCTGCACGTCCCCTCTGTACTCGCGTGATTCACTCTATAAGCTTTACTCCGCTACGAGGCAGGCAGTCCAGATCCCCCGCTCCAGATGCGATATCATATGTGCTGCCGTTGAACACCACTCTGTTGCCGATGACTCTTCCGTTCACGGTCTGATGCGAGCCGTTCATGGTTATGGTCCCGTTCGGAGCGTACACCAGTCCATCCAGCTCAACGTGGGAGCCATTTATCGTGATGTTGCCGTTTTTCGAGTAGAAACACACGGACGAGCCCGACGAGCTCAAGTTGCTCCCATTGAACGTGATGTTACCTGATACAAGGACTATCCCCTTACCTGAGAAGCCGCTGCCGTTGACGGTCAAATTCCCGTCCACGTATATTGGCGAGTCCACGCTGTGGTTGCTTCCGTTGAAGGTGCGGTTGCCCAAATACGCTTGCCCAGCCGATTCGGCCTCGGTTTGAATGAGCTCCGAAAAGTCGGGCATGTCGATCCACGCGGCCGCGCTTTCAAGTTGCGCCCCAATATGGATATTGCTGCCGTTGGTGGTGATCTGTTCGGCCTGGCACGTGCCGACAATAGTCTGATTGGAGCCATTCATGGTGAACTTCGAGACGGCTTCCGCCGAGCCCGTGATCTCCTGACTAGAACCGTTGATGGTGAAATCATCGTTCGAATGAGCGCTTCCTCTGACGGTCGTATTGCTGCCATTGAATGTCAGCGTGTAATTTGGATCCCCTGAGAAAACCGTGTAATCGAACGGTCCTCCCTGCATGCCGGCTCTTTCCGCGACTGCGCGCGCGCCTACGTTCCCGATTTCGATCCCCAGGACTTTGGTGAAGAAGGACTCACTCTCGCCTGCGCACACGACTTCTATTTTGTTGGGGTCGCCTTCATAAGGAGTCGTTGCCGTGATAGTCCAGTCAGGCGCTCCATTGCTTGCGGCGTAGTCGGTCGCGGTGATTATGGCTGTGCCCGCGGTCGGCAATTCTGAAGCTCCTGCTAGCGCGGCGGCGTCGGCGGCGTTTTGCATCTTTGATCTTGTGTACTGCGCCATTCCTACATCCACGGTTAGGCCGGTGAAGCCTATGAGGACTACGAGCGACAGAGCGGCCAACACCAAGACCTGCCCGCTCTCCTTCCTCGCGACTTTCGCGATGAGCCGAGTCATCTGGGATCCCTCCTTGCAGTCTCCTGATTGAGGTATCGTTACGTCCGCGGTTGGAGATAAGCCGCGACCTTCTCTCGGAGAAGCTTAGGTCAGAATGACCACTCCTCTTGAGATCGGAGGTCGAAATGGCCACTCCTGGGGCGAGGGATGGTCGAAATGGCCACTCCTACGGCGAGAGATGGTCAGAACGACCGCTCCTACGGCGAGGGATGGTCGAAATGGCCACTCCTGGGGCGAGGGATGGTCGAAATGGCCATTCCTGGGGCGAGGGATAGTCAAAATGGCCACTCCTACGATGAGGGATGGTCGAAATGGCCACTCCTACGGCGAGGGAAGGTCGAAATGGCCACTCCTACGGCGAGGGATGGTCGAAATGGCCACTCCTGGGGCGAGGGATGGTCAAAGCGGCCACTCCTGGGGCGAGGGATGGTCACAACGACCGCTCCCACGGCGAGGGATGGTCGAAATGGCCACTCCTACGATGAGGGATGGTCGAAATGGCCACCTCTCGGCCGACCGTAGGGTATTTCGCTCCACCCCAGGGCGACCGTAGGGCGTAAAGCCCCCTCTCTCTGGCGAAAGTCAACGCTCAGAAGCCGGAGGTGACGCCCAGCTGCACTAGATCGACCGGAAAAACGCAGCACAGTTCGATTATCTTTGTGATACTTATGTAAAGAAGAACAATCTAACGAACGACGAAACAAGGTATTGAGGTATCATCGAAGCGGAAATCCCATCGAAAGCAGGCCTCGACAGGCCATCAGCATCTTGGGAGTCGGCTAGAGGATGGTCGGAAGAAGTCGGCCGATGCTAGGCGGTTCTCATGGCGTTGCTTCTCGGTGATGACGTCATCTTCCGGAGGCTAGTCTCATGTCAAAGCAGCTTTCTGTGGTTCGCGTGTTTGCATTCCGTTTGGCGTTTGCGGTCCGTCGGGCGTTCGCGGTTCGCTCGGCATCGACATCCCGTAGGACCTCAGCGGCTCGCTCGGCGCCAACATCGTGTCCATCGCCTGCAATGTGTCAGAAGTTCGCTGAGGTTTTCGGGCGTTGGCTTCATGCAATGTGTGGATTCCGTCAGGCGTTCGCACTGACTGTCACGTTTGCAGTCCTCATGGCGTCCTTCGCTTTGCCGAAATCGGCATCGGCTGCTTTGTTGCCGTCCGCGTGGGCCGAGAACGAACTGGAGCTGGCGCAGCAATGGGGACTTCTGAGGGACTTATACGATTCGTCCTCTGGCGGCCAGGTCAGTCGCGGTTCAGACGGCCGTCCCAATCCATCCTCTTACACCTCAGGCATTACTAAAGATACTTTCACTCAGATCGTGGTGACCATGTGTGAGGATTTGCTGGGGCGTAGCATCGAAGCCGCCGACGTGCGGTTCGATGACGCGAGTGCGCCGGCGTGCTACTACAAGGCCTTCGAAGCTGGGATTGTGAACGGAACGGGCATGACGTCCGACGGCACGGTCACCCTCGGCCGATGCGACATACTATCCCGCGAGCAAATCGCAAAGATGCTTTATCACGCAATCATCTACTGCGATCCGAGTCAGGCGGTAGATTCGAGTGAACTTGTTGCCATTCGGGATAACCAAGGTCCCGAAACTTCTCAGCTCATGCCAGGCTTGCCGGATTCACAGAGCGCCTACGGTATGCACAGTTCTCAGCCAGTCCAGGGCTTGCAGGATCTTCAGACGGCGCACAGCACTGAGACGACCCCGACTCCGCAGGACTCGCAGGTTCACCCGAGCGCCTACGGTACACAGAATTCGCTGGTTGTCCAAAGTATCCAGAGTTCCCAGAGCGCCCCTAGCGACCTAGTAGCCCAGGCTACCCAAAGTACCCAGAGTACCCAAAGTATCCAGAGTTCCCAGGTCACCCCTGACGTCCTAGTAGCCCAGGCTACCCAAAGCACCCATAGCACACAAGATTCCCAGGTCGCCGTCGATGTCCTTCTCGCCTTTTCCGATTGCGAGACAATCAGCGAATGGGCCAGGGACGCGGCCAGATATGTAGCGGAAAAAGAGATTCTAAAGGGCGTCGATGGTTGTTTCCTCCCCAAAGGGGAATGCACCTTCGAGCAGGGAGTTGTCCTCGCCAAGCGGGTTTATGAGGAGTTCGCGGACCAAGAGGTGTTGAACAATGCGCCGATGATGCGAAGCGGCCTTCCGGCCCCCGTTGTGGTGCGGCCAGAGACCAGCCCTGCGCGCATGTCCATCCAACGAGGGGTGAAGCTGGAGTGGCAGGCGATGGCAGGCGCCGCCGGCTACCTCGCGAGAGTCGACTACCCCGGCGCGACCCAGACCCAGAGTTTCTACACGGACGTCGCGGAAATCCAGATTCAGCCCCAAAGGGATCGAAGCCTCACTTCGGGGCCTCACGCTGTCTCGATCGCCGCGGTAGACGGGGACCGCAATGTCATCTCCCCGTTCACGCGCCTGTGCGTCACTCTCTACAGCGACCTCGATTACCACTTTAGCTTCAAGGATTCCGCCGAAGCCGAGGCTTACATGACGACCGTAACGATAATGGTATGGGATTTTGACGGGAACGGGGAGAAAGTCACCCAGACGAAAACCCTGACGGTGCACAGGTGGATTGCCGACGATGTGGTGGCGATTTTCGAGGACATATACAACGGCCCAGAGAAATTCCCGATCCATAGCGTCTTCGGATACCGTCCGGGATCAGGCGGTGAGCATCCCAAGGGGACGGCCATCGACATCAATCCCAACGAAAATTACGAGGTCTACTCGAACGGCCGCGTCGGCGTGGGCTCGTTTTGGAAGCCGGGCACGAACCCCTATTCCATTCCTGTGGACGGCGACGTCGTCCGCGCCTTTCGCGCACGCGGCTGGGGATGGGGAGGCACCGACTGGAGGAGCAAGCAGGACTACATGCACTTCTCCTACTTTGGGACTTAGCGTCCGAGTTGGGGAGGCGCCTTCTCTGAAGGAAAGGTGAAGGCACCGATGACAACTACCGCGCATTGGAGCTTGCACTCTGCCGGGTAAGTGAGGCATGGGGGTTTGCGATGGCTTGATCGTTTTCATCCTATCGCGACCGTGAGCCGCGGGTACGGGCGGCCGATGCCGCCTTGGTGACAGATTGCTTCCACGTTACAGCGGTGCCGGGAACCTC
>DAIRWA010000136.1:0-4962 GCA_036802545.1 Bacillota bacterium
AGCCGATGCCGGGGCCATCAAGACCTGGCGAAAGGGCGTTGGCATGTTTCAAGTGCGAATCAGTGGACGTCCGGCACACGCGGGCTCAAACTACGAGATGGGGGCCTCGGCTATCCAGGAAGCCGCTCATCAGATCCTATACCTGCACAGCCTCACTGATCTGGACGAAGGCACCACCGTGAACGTGGGAACCGCTGTAGGAGGCTCCCGGAACAACGTCGTGGCTGAGGAAGTAATCTTGGGTGTTGACCTCAGGGTAAAAGCGACCGAAGTGGCTAACTGGGTAATTCCAAAGATAATGGGTCTCCGTCCCAAGGATCCCCGGGTAACCGTGACCGTAACCGGCGGGCTCAATCGGCCGCCTATGGAACGGAATCATCAGAATGTGGCTCTGTTTCATCTTGCCCGGTCAGTCGGCATGGAGATGGGCATGCAACTCACAGAATCGGGAACCGGCGGAGGCAGCGATGGCAATTTCACATCGGCTTTGGGAATACCGACGCTGGACGGGCTTGGCCCTGTTGGCGGCGGAGCCCACGCTCGGGACGAATACCTGCTCGTGTCCAGCCTGCCCGAGAGGGCTTCGGTAGTAGCAGGGGTACTGCTGAACCTGTAGCGGTTACGAGGTGCGCTTCATCGGTCGTTGAGTCTTACTGAACTGAATCTTACTGAAGGCGAATGAAAGGACCATCTAATAGATGGTCCTGTTGTTTCCTGGAGAGCAACAAGCACGTTACTGCTCGCCAGCGAGCACATTCTACTTGCTTCCTTTCTCTTCATCATCACCTTCCAATGCTTCAAATCTCAACATTGGACAAGCCCGATGGCGACTTTCTCTTCATCATCACCTTCCAATGCTTCAAATCGCAGCATGAGCCGAATCCAATGACGACAACCTGCAGTAACGGTCCTGTTGTTTCCTACAGAACAACCGATGCGTTGCCTGTCTAGGTAGCCAGTCCGATCATAGAGCGAAGCCCCATGAAGGCAGTCAGATAGTCGTCTGCCGTAAACGACAAAGTGGTCGGGTCAACCATCTTGGAGTAAGGCATCCTAGCCGCGTTTTCCGCTTGCCCGGAGTCTTTGAACTGAATCTTGAACGTAACCGGTGAAGACGGACGCCATACCTTGGCGCTTTTCAAGCCGGTCAAAGCTTCTGTCGCAGTCTGCTGCAAAACCGCCTTCGCCTTGTCCGGTGTCAGGCATCTGGCCGAATAGCGCGTTATGGCGTGCTTCACGACGGCGGCGTGTACGTGGGGCAATAGCCCTTTCGCTTCTTTAGCCAAGGCATCGTCTCCGCCCACCATCACTACGGGAACCCCAAAGTGCCCGGCTAACCCCGCGTTAATGCCGGTCTCGCCCACGATGACATCGTTTATCCACACGTTTGCCACAGAACTTCCACTTATGGTGTGGCTCAAGACGCCGGTAGTTCCCATCCGCGAGTGATAGCCAACGAAAATGGCCGCGTCACAGGGCGCGTCTATCCCTTGCATCATTGACAGGGGTTTGGGGGATCCCGTTATCAAAGTGGCAGCGGGGTGCAGCTTCTCAATAAGAAGGTTAGTCATGGGTCCGTGAGAATCGTTTACGATTATCTCGGTTGCCCCGGCCTGTACGGCGCCTTCCACCACCGCGCTGGCCTCGCCGGTCATCAGTTCTCTGGCCCTGCCGTAGTCCTTACCCTCAGGAGAGGTGTGCAACCTAGCGTTCACCACTCCTGAGACACCTTCAATATCGCAGGAAATAAAGACCTTCAAAGGTATCCCTCCTTAATATATGGGCAAGTACGCCCTTTTGAACTGAATTCTGCCGATGAAAGGAAACTTCCTCTATGCCATAGAATACGCAGTCTAAAAGCCGACAATGTGGGGGAGTGGGCCGTGGACGCCAAAGAACGGAGAAAGCGCATCGTGGAGCTGCTGAAGCAAGAGTCCCCTCTTACGGGTTCGCACCTGGCAACAGTACTCGGCGTAACGCGTCAAGTCATCGTCTCGGACATAGCCGTACTGCGGGCAGGCGGCGAAACCATCTTGGCCACACCGCGCGGGTATGCCGCGGTGGCCGAACCTCTGAGAAGAGGAGTAACTAAGCTTGTGGCGGTAAAGCACACGCCAGAAGAAACCAGGGACGAGCTGCTCACTGCCGTCGAGATGGGTATTGAAGTGGTAGACGTGATTGTGGACCATCCTGTCTACGGCCAACTAACGGGTCAGTTATCCTTGTCCTCGAAAGCGGATGTTATTTCGTTCCTAGAAATCATGGAGAACACCAAAGCGGGGCTCTTATCGTCCCTCACTGACGGCGTTCACCTCCACACGGTAAGAGGGCGGGATACCTCTCATATCGCGAGGCTGGAGGCGGCTCTCGCCAAGAAGGCTTATCTCCTCACCGAATAAGACCGAGTCCCTAATGCTCACCTCGCCATGGGTGAAAGTTAGACCTATGATGGAGCTTGAAGTACTGCCAGGAGTCCAACTTAAATGGCCTCGGCTTTCCCGGAATATCTGCCAATGGTGCCAATCCCCTACTAGTGAAATGTGCGTCTAGCGGTGCTATACTGTGCCTCAATGCCGAATCCCGCCGGTTATTTGTAAGCGGGTACGGAGGAACCGTCTTTGGGTGAATCCGCTGGAAGACTAGCGGTAGGGCAAACCTTTCACCGAACCCACTAGCTAACTCCGGAGGCTTTGAAAGGAGTGTTGGCATGATAGACAATCTAAAGAGAATCACACCGAGGATGTGGGCAGTTCTCCTGGCACTGACTCTGATAGTTGGCGCCATGCCCATGCAGGCTATGGCATACAGCCCTTGGAACAGTAACTACACCCAGGAGGAACTCGCGCTTATCGCCCGGGTTGTCTACGCTGAGGCGGCAGGCGAACCGTACGAAGGTAAGGTCGCGGTAGCGGCGATCATCCTGAACAGAGTCCGTAGCGACCAGTTCCCGGACACCGTCGCCGGAGTCGTATATGAACGGTGGCAGTTCTCGTGCGTCGGGAACTACATGTTCAGCTCCGAGCCGTCCAGAGAAAGCTACCAGGCAGCTTTGGACGCGCTCCACGGATGGGACCCAACTTACGGCGCCTTGTATTACTGGAACTATCACCAGGTCACCAATTCCTGGCTATGGGCCAAGCCCACAGCTACGGTGATAGGCAGCCACTGGTTCGCCTACTAGAGTAAGCACACAGCAGTCGGGGATGGCACAGACCATCCCCGGCTTTTTTTCAGACGATACGACACACTCACTCATACTCACGACTAGGCTTATGCGCGCACGGAATGGTCTTTACAGGTGACAAGACACCTGATAAGATTCGTCTGATTCGGGAGTTCTGGTATAGCAAGTCTGGAGGCGGAAACCGGTGAGAAATAGCGAGGTCAAGAGACTGGTGATCGGGTCTCTTCTGCTGGCGCTGTCCATAGTGATCCCTATGTCAATGGGGGGAATCCTGGGAGTAGTCATAGGACCGTTTTCGGCCACATTGGCGTCCCACGTCCCCACTTTTCTGGCCATGCTATACGGACCACTTGTGGCAGGCGTAGTTGGTGTAGGTTCAGCGATTGGGTTTTTCATGAGACTTGGAGCTGTAGTCGGGTTTCGCGCAGCCATGCACATCCCCATAGGTATCGCAGGCGCTTTGCTCCTGCGTAAGCACCTCTCGTTTCCGGTTACCCTGGCAGTGTTGGCTCCGGTCCATGCTCTCCTGGAGTCACTGGTAGTGCTCATAGCGGGCTTCAGCCTTCGAGACGCCGGGTACTTGGTGGGAATCGGAACGCTCTTGCACCACACCATGGACTCGATTATTGCCGTCGTTTGCTGGAGAGCTTTGTTCTACAGAGGGTTTGGAACTCCTGAGGACACCGCTCGGGTCTAGTTTTCCGGGTCTTACTCCCAACCATTGTCGGTATTAAGAGGCAGCCGCCTAGCCGGTGGCTGCCTTGTCTTCTGCTTTCGGAGAGCTAACGGAACTCTCGCTATCGTGGCTGTTCTTCCTGTTGTCAGTGCAGTAGAAACCAGACCCTTTGAAGATAATCCCGACACCGCGGCTAATGAGCTTCTTCACAGGCGCACCGCAAGTAGGGCAATTAGTCTTGGCTTCATCAGTGATTTTTTGGTTAAGTTCGAATACCCCACAGTTCGGGCATCTATACTCGTACACCGGCATTTACAGACGACCTCCCGCTAAACTTTTGATATTACCTCTAATATCTAGGATAAAACCGCTGTCAAGTGAGCGGTTCTCCTGCTAGAATAACATGGAACTGTTTCCAGTGGTTATTTCGTCAAACATTACATAAAACGTTTGAGGGCCGTTTATTCGCGGGGGGAATGTTCTGATGGGTGTCCGTATGGGTATCGATATGGGCGCGGGAAGGCGTGCGGGCACTGGTGCGGGCAGATTTTGCATAACGCTGTTACTGTTGCTCGTCTTGACTTTGTCGACTTCAGCCTGTCAAAAACCTGAGGCGCCGCCCACTGCGGGGCCGATTGGTCCCACTGGGCCAGACGAACCCGTAGAACCCCCTTTACCACTTTCGCCCCTCACCGGAATGCCGATGGAAGAAGGCGGCAGCCCTCTTGTCATAACCGTGGACAACAACGAAGGAGCACGCCTGCAGAGCGGCCTGGCTCGCGCGGACATAGTGTATGAAATACTGGCTGAAGGCGGGATCACACGTTTCCTGGCCTTGTACCATAGCCAATCTCCCTCAGTAATAGGCCCCATTCGGAGCGCTAGGACCTACTTCGCGCTCTTGGCCAAGGAATGGGGGGCCATATTCGGACACTGCGGTGGAGATACGGCTGGACTGAACCTCATTCGCGAGCTTAAGGTGCCAGATGCCAACGAATTCGGGCGGGGGGATCTTTTTTGGAGGGATTCCAAGCGTTCCGCGCCGCACAACCTCTACTCAAGCGTGGAACAGCTAAGAAAGCTTCTTGATACCCCTCTTCCC
>DAIRWA010000137.1:0-325 GCA_036802545.1 Bacillota bacterium
CCGAGATGGCGGTTGGTCTAGGGCGTAGTGCCCGAGACGGTGACGGATCTAGGGCGTAGTGCCCGAGATGGCGGTTGGTCTAGGGCGTAGTGCCCGAGACGGTGACGGATCTAGGGCATAGCGTCCGAGATGGCAGCGGGTCTAGGTCATAGCGTCCGAGATGGCAGTGGATCTAGGTCATAGTGCCCGAGATGGCGGCGGGTGTCTAGGTCATAGTGCCCGAGATGGCAGTGGATCTAGGGCATAGCAAGAATAACGGGTGCATCCTTGGGCGGACCACCCCATGACGAGGGAGGCTATCCTGCCTGAGCTGGAGTTAGTTAAC
>DAIRWA010000137.1:335-4886 GCA_036802545.1 Bacillota bacterium
GTCTAGGGTATTACCATGGTTTCCGACCGACAGCATTCTTCAGGACCGGTCCCAGGTAAATCCCGATTAGAATACCTGAGCCCGTCTGCACTATGTTGCCGAGGATTTCGGAAAGAACGGCGGCCGGACCATATAACTGTGCAGTGCCGATGGCATAGCCTACGATTATCCATACTGCCGCGGCGACCATCCCAGTGAGACGTATCGAGCGGCCGTGCCCGTCTCCGGCGAGGCCCACGATCACGCCTGCACCGCCTTTGATGAAGAAAGTCCACGGTGCCCACATGCCGTACCCCGACAGGACATCCGCCATTGCCGAGCCTACGGCGCCGGACAGCCCTCCCAGGATCGGGCCAAAGGCCAAGGACGCGGCGAAAATCACTCCATCGCCCAGATGCACGTAGCCGGTAGGCGTCGGGACCTTCAGGAACATGGTGGCTACCATGACTACGGAGGCCACGATAGCGGTAAGGGTAAGACGCCTAAGTGAATCGTCTCGCAAAGGAGTTCACCTCAATCTTCTCCCATTCGGACTATGGCCGTCGGCGCCGGGATCTCACCGGACTCGGCTGCTGGGGCTGTCGGGCTCACAGGTCCATGCCTGCATTACCGCCGGTCGGGAATCTCACCCTGCCCAGAAGACTATCCAAATCATTATACCACTTCGTCTATGGCGAGTTGACCGATACCGGCCAATCCCGGCGTGGCAGGGAAGGAATGCGGGCGACAGAGGAATCTCAGGCCCTCGAACTGGGAGGATGTCAAGATGCCCCGACGGCGCGTTTCGATGACGTACCTCGACGAGGGCATCCCGATGCGGAGACGCGATGCAAGGCGCGCCCGAGAGATTGACGACGTAGTGACGAGGTGTTAACGCCTCAGTCTGGGGCCCATTATGTTACCCCCATATCGCTCGAAGCAGGCCGGCGCATCTAGTGCTAGAATAGGCTTTGGAAGAGGTTCAACATTCATGAAGCTTACGATCGTTGGATAGCGTTGAAGTCCGCGCGAGGAACGAAAATCGGAGGTTGGCCTGAGCGGTCGAGAAGTGCCCGGGACGACAGGTTGGAATGAGAAGCCGTGGCTAGAGCCTAGCGCGCAAGGCATCGATTCAGCCGTTTGCGTCTGAACTGTGCCTGGATCGTGCCGAACTCTCAGCTGTTTGCATGCGGCACGTTGGACCCTATAAGATCGAACCCCGTAAGAGATGAAATGAGGTGGACAACGTAGGTTACATAGACTCGGCTTTGATACGAAAGACCGTCCGCGACCTCTGTATTCGAGCGAACACAGTTCTGCCCGATGACGTTCTTTGTGCCATAGGCAAGAGTCGAGAAGCTGAAGGGGACACCCTCGCCGGAGACGTCATGGACATGCTGTTGGATAACGCCGCTTTGGCAGCCGACCAGGGAGTTCCCATTTGCCAGGATACCGGCCTGGCCCATGTGTTCTTGGACTTGGGTCAAGATGTTGTCATCCGAGGAGATCTCAACAAAGCGGTGGCTGAAGGAGTCGCCCTGGGATACACTCAAGGCTGCCTCCGGAAATCGGTGGTCAGAGACCCGCTCTTTGACCGCGTTAACACCGGGGATAACGCGCCGCCCGTAATCCATGTTGAGATTGTCTCCGGTTCAGATCTGACTATTACGGTCATGCCCAAGGGGACGGGAAGCGAGAACATGAGCGCAGTGGCCATGTTAACTCCGGCAGCGGGCCCTCCGGGCGTCAAGCGTTTTGTGTTGGACACCGTGAGGAAAGCGGGAGCTAACGCGTGCCCACCCATGGTAGTGGGAGTAGGAGTGGGAGGGATGATGGATAAGGCAACGTACCTGGCAAAAAGGGCGTTGCTCCGGGAGATCGGGCGTCCAAATCCTGACGAGGAAGTCGCGGCTTTCGAAGCAGACCTGCTGGAGGAGATTAACCGGATGGGGATCGGTCCGGCGGGACTCGGCGGCCTTACCACGGCTCTGTGGGTCGCCGTCGAGACCTATCCTACCCATATTGGCGCTCTTCCCGTGGCTGTAAACCTCCAGTGCCATGCAGCAAGAAGGGCGACGGCGGTATTGCGTTCAACGGGTGAAGAAACGTGCGGGAAAGCCGACGCAAAAAGCGGCACGGAACCCTGCACCGACAGTCATGGGGGAACCGGCAGAGAACCTTCTGGGAAACCCCGTGAGCAGCCCTGCGCCGAATCCTGTAAGGAACCGGGTGAGGAATGCCATGGGGAAACCGACGCTGGGGTGCCGTTGCCGTCGGTAGGGTCTCGTCGCGCAAGGAGTTGCGGCGTAGGAAGTGACGATACCGCAAGAGTAGGCGAAACTGGAACGATGGAGTTGCGAGAATCGGGCAAGAGGGCCGTAGAGGTTGAGGCTGTAGAGGCCGGAGCCGACCGAGAGGCAGGTGTAGGTCATGCCGGGTGATACGTCAGGGACAGCCCTCCGCTTCGCTTCGTGGCGCGGAGCTAGGGAGGTCAGAATGCCGTTCGACGACGAGGGTTTGAAGGCTGTCCGCCGTCTCCGGGCCGGTGACAAAGTCTTATTGACAGGAACCCTGTACACTTCACGGGACGCCGCCCACAAACGCATAGTCTCAACCCTTGAAGACGGCGGAGCCCTGCCTTTCGAACTCGAAGGACAAGTGATCTACTACGCCGGTCCTTGTCCGCCGGCCCCCGGGAAGGTGATAGGTTCGCTGGGACCTACGACCAGCGGCAGAATGGACTCGTACGCTCCTGCTCTGATGTCCGCCGGTCTCAAAGGAATGGTCGGGAAGGGACAGAGGAGCCAAGAGGTGAAAGATGCTATTAGAAAGCACGGGGCCGTGTACTTCGTCGCCATAGGCGGCGCGGGCGCGCTCTTGAGCCGTACGGTGACCGAAGCTGAAGTTGTAGCCTATCCGGAGCTAGGACCGGAGGCAGTTTACCGGCTTTCTGTCGTGGACTTCCCCGCTGTTGTGGGGATCGACGTTTTGGGGAACGACGTCTACTGTTGAAGTGAAGGCAGCTAGGGTATTGACCAACAGAGCGACTAGAGAACCTTGTGAGTCTGTCGCAGCTCCGTGTCCAGAATAGATCGCGAGGCATCCGGGCACTAGTCGACTCGCTTTTCTGAGTGACCGGTCTGTTGACAGAATGATACCGTGGAAACTGGGCTACCCGCTTATGGGAACAGGCCAATACACAGCCAAAAGGCCGGTACACGATAAATGGGGCGCTACACCATTAATAGAACTACACGACCAATCGGAAGGATGAGGCCGCATGACTTTACGAGATCGAGCATTGGAGCTACACCGGGCGAACAAAGGCAAGTTGGAAGTAAATAGCAAGGTCCCTCTGGCCAATGGTCGAGACCTTTCTCTGGCATATACCCCCGGCGTGGCGGAAGCGTGCCTGGAGATCGCCAAGGATCCGTCAGCCGTCTACGAGTACACCCTCAAAGGGAATTTGGTGGCCGTCGTATCAGACGGTTCCGCAGTCTTGGGACTCGGAAATATCGGTCCGGCGGGCGCTCTGCCCGTGATGGAAGGCAAATGCCTGCTGTTCAAAGGATTTGCCGACGTCGACGCGTTTCCCATTTGTGTTTCCGCGAAGACTACGGACGAAATCGTCCAAATGGTCAAGTGGCTGGAGCCGACCATCGGTGCTGTGAACCTCGAAGACATTTCAGCTCCCAGGTGCTTTGAGATAGAGCGCAGACTAAAGCAAGAAACCGACATTCCCATTTTCCACGATGACCAGCATGGGACGGCCGTTGTGGTCTTGGCCGCCCTATTGAACGCGCTTAAGGTAGTAGGCAAGCACCTGGAGAACGTTCGGATAGTCGTGAACGGAGCAGGTGCCGCCGGGATAGCGACGTCCAGTCTTCTCTTGGATTCCGGTGCCAAGGATGTGGTGGTTTGCGACACCAAGGGTGTTATATACCATGGGCGGCCCGAGGGCATGAATCCATTCAAGGCCGAAGTGGCGAGGAAGGGCAATGTAAGGGGGATTAAGGGGACTCTGGCGGACGCGCTGACTGGCGCCGACGTTTGTGTGGGCTTGTCCGGTCCGGGCACGATCACCTGCGAAATGGTCAGTGCCATGGGCCCCAATTCCATCGTCATAGCCATGGCCAATCCGACGCCCGAAATTTTCCCGGATGATGCAAAGGCCGGAGGCGCGGCGGTTGTCGGGACCGGCCGTTCCGACTACCCGAACCAGGTCAACAACGTGCTGGCTTTTCCGGGGATCCTCAGAGGAGCCCTGGACGCTCGGGCTTCGGACATAAACGAGTCTATGAAGACGGCGGCCGCGAAAGCCATTGCCGATTTGATATCTCCCGCCGAGTTGACTGCCGACTACATCATCCCCGACCCGTTTGATCTCAGAGTGGGGCCGGCGGTGGCGAGAGCTGTCGCCCAGGCAGCGCTAGAGTCCAAGGTGGCAAGAGTTAACGTTGACCCTGAAGAAGTCTACAAGAAAGCAGAAGCGTTGCAGAAGGAGAGAGAGAAGTAGGAGGTCGTCATATGGATGTCGCGTCCAACGTGGCGTGTGCGGAGGAAGAACTGGAT
>DAIRWA010000138.1:0-2671 GCA_036802545.1 Bacillota bacterium
CCCAATCCTCTTCCAACACAGAAGGTCGAGACACGCTCGCGGCAAGCTCCGGGGTGAACCCAGGTAGTTGCGCGAGGACCAGATCTTCTGAACCCTTGGGCGTGAATCCCGCAAACCACCCGAAAACCGACGCGACCAAGCTTGGAGGCGCATGTTCTCCGCCGTAAGATTCCAAGAAACCCACGATGGGAAAACCCATGCGAAGGACAGTCTTGGCCATGTCGAACTTGCCCCACAGAAGTCCGTACACGGACGGGGCCGTCACGCCGTCGATGATATCGTCTTGTTTTTCGGAAAACACCGTTCTGGAACGGTTCGCAGGAAATGTCAGCACGAATGACAGAAGAGAAACCATAAGGAGTATCTGAACGATGAAGAGCCGGGCAAGTTTCCTCTTTCCGGTCTCCATAATCCTCACCTCCCATCTTCGTTTATGAAAGGAAGGTTCAGATCATGCCCGGAACTTGGACAAAGCCCGGCCCAGTGCCGACGATAAGCCGTTACCTAACTACGGTGGGGACAAACGCGTCTATGATGCCGACCACCAATGAAGCCAAGAGAGCACCTATTATGGTTACGTTCATTCCGGGCACCAGAAACTGAGCCACGTAGATCACCACCGCGGCCGTTATGAATCCGATGATGCCTCGAGACTGAGGTGATACTCTCTCACCGAGGATAGCCTCAACGGCCCAGCCCAGCAGAGCTATTACCACCGCCGCCAGGAGCGCGTTCAGGAAACCGAACATCTCAAACCCCGGTAGGATCATCCCTACTACCATTAGGACGATTGCTGAAACCACGAATCGGATGACTGCCCCTATCCATGATGAATTTCCACGCACATCACTCACCTCCAGACGAGCCTAGGAAAGAGCTCAAGACTATGCTATCCAAGAATCTGGAAGAACATACAAAGGGCTCGGGCGCTGTGACCGAGCCCAAATTCCGCTTGCACTCCTCCAAAACCTCGTTTATAGTAGTACGCAATAATCACATAGACACCTCTTTCATCTAGAGGCGGCGGAGGGACAGGCCCGATGATGCCACGGCAACCACTCCCAAGGGATAACGGTGCCAACTCCTGCGGACAGAGCACTTGAGTGTGCCGGTGGAGCTTAAAGCGCCGGCGAAGCAAATAAGTGCTGGGAACAGTCCGGAAGATGAGAGTGAAGGTGACGGCGACCAACCTTCATTCTTATGAGGGTTATTTTTTTAGCCTATCTCCCGGACTTTTTGCGAACCTTATTGGAGGGATAGGCGATGGCAAGGCTCACTTACAGACTCAACCAGCGGCAGTTCGTGGTTACCGCGGAGGTAGACCCGCCCAAGGGACCCGACGTTCAACAGACTCTCATGAAAGTCCGCAAATTCGCTGACAAAGTGGACGCGGTTAACGTCGCGGACTGCCCCATGGCAAACGTTCGAATGAGCCCGATTACCCTTGCCCACCTGATCCAAAGAGATGTGGGCGTTGAAGCCATATTCCATCTCACCTGCCGGGACAGAAACTGTATCGGATTGCAGGCCGAGCTCTTAGGCGCGGCCGGACTGGGAGTCCGAAATATACTCGCGCTCCGCGGTGACGATCCCACAAGAGGCGATCACCCGGAAGCCAAAGGTGTGTTCGAGCTGGACGCGGTAGAGCTCATCAGGCTTGCTTCCACCCTCAACGCAGGGAAAACCGTGTCAGGAAGCGACCTGGACCAGAGCACCGATTTTGCCATAGGTTGTGTCACCAACCCCGGTGCCGAAGACTTGGAGCGAGAAGTATCGCGCCTCGAGCAGAAAGCTAAGGCCGGAGCCGACTTCGTTCAGACCCAACCTATCTATGATCCGGACTTGTTTGAGCGGTGGCTTAGGAAAATTGACGGGCGCATAGATATACCCATCCTGTACGGGGTTATGCCTCTTCGAAGCTACAAATTTGCCGCTCACTTGAATCGGAACGTGCCGGGCATAGTCGTCCCAGACTGGGCGGTTGAGCGGATGCGAAGCGGAGGGCGTGAAGAAGGGCTTAAGCTCACGTTTGAACTCCTTTCCCGCATTAAACCTCATATGCGAGGCATTCACATATTTCCCATGAACGGGCCTTCGAGAGTTCTGGACGTTCTGCGCGTCCTGGACGAACTGGAGCTGGTGGAGCGCAGGAACGATGCGGCGGGAGGGGGGTTGCGAAATGGGTCTGTATGAAACCCTAGGTAGGGAGATCCTGGTATTCGACGGTGCTACCGGCACCATGCTGCAATCCAGGGGACTCCCAGCCGGCATGGCTCCCGAAACTTGGTGCCTGGAGAAACCGGAGGAAGTTCGTTGGGTCCACAAGCAGTACGTGGACGCGGGAGCTCAAGTGCTCGAGACCAACACGCTGGGCGCCACTCCCATTCGCCTATCCCACTACGGCCTGGAAGACAAAGTGCGCGAAATAAACGTGGCCGCGGTCCGGATAGCACGGGAAGCGGCGGAAGGAAAAGCCCTGGTCGCAGCCTCAATGGGCCCGCTGGGTACGCTGTTGGAGCCTCTCGGAGCCCTGCCGTTTGACGAAGCTTACACGCAATTCGCGGAGCAGGCGAAAGCACTGGCAGAGGCAAAACCCGACTTCATCATAATCGAGACCATCGCGGACCTAAACGAGATGCGGGCGGCTATAATGGCCTGCAAAGAGAACGCT
>DAIRWA010000138.1:2681-4863 GCA_036802545.1 Bacillota bacterium
CATAAGTTCAGCAGATGAGGTTTTAACGGTAACTTATCATCCATCAGCCCGGCATCAAGGTAATCGCTCAGATGACTTTAGACGAAACGGGAAGGTCTTTCACCGGCACCGATCCGGAAACCGCTGGACTGGTGATGCAATCCTTGGGCGCCGACGTGATAGGCTTCAACTGTTCGGTCGGTCCGGCTCAACTGGTGGATGCCGTGAAACGGATATCGAAGGTGGCGCGAGTTGCGATCTCAGTTCAGCCAAACGCCGGCATGCCCCATCTTCAAGGTGGTAGAACTGTATTCCCCATGGGTCCCGAGGAATTCGCAAGCTATGGTCCAAAGCTAATCGAAGCCGGTGCTTCGGTCATAGGCGGATGCTGCGGAACAACCCCCGAACATATCAAGCTCTTGCGGAAAGCGGTTTCAGGGCTTACACCGGAGCGGTGCTTCTGCCCGCCATTGGCCAAGAGCCTCGCTCTTGCTTCCCGCACCCAAACCCTGTTTTTCGCCGACTCTAACCTGCCAATCCCTATCGGCGAGCGCCTCAACCCCACGGGTAAGAAGGCGTTATCCAGGGATATCAAAGAGGCGTCATACACCCTGGTCCGGCGCGAAGCGAAAGCCCAAGTGACCGCGGGAGCTAAGATGCTGGACGTCAACGTTGGCGTTCCGCTCATAGACGAAGCCAAAGCCATGGGCGAAGCTGTACGGGCTGTCCAGGAGGCGGTGTCTGTCCCTTTGTGCATAGACTCGGCGTCGCCTAAAGCACTGGAAGCCGGGTTGAAGGCGTATGTTGGGAAAGCGCTGGTAAACTCGTTTAGCCTTGAGGAAGGACGGGCCGAAGCTGTTCTCCCTGTCGCCAAGCGGTTCGGAGCCGCGGTCATCGGGCTTACCATTGACGAAAACGGCATACCGTCCTCTGCGGAAGAACGCCTGCACATCGCGAGGAGATTGGTGAAAGTCGCCGGAGATTACGGCATTCCGCCTTGGGACGTGGTAATCGATCCTCTGGCACTCACCGCAGGAGCACAGCAGTCTCAAGCCCTAGAAACTCTGAGATCCATCTGCGCCCTCAAGTTTGAGCTGGGATGCAGGACATCACTGGGAGTGTCCAACGTGTCCTTCGGGCTGCCCAACCGAGGTTTTCTTAACGCCACGTACTTGAGCATGGCGATTACGGCAGGACTGGATATGGCCATTGTGAATCCCATGGACGAAAGAATGATGGATACCATCAAAGCCGCCCGCGTGCTCATGGGCAGAGATGAAAACGCTAGGGAGTACATCTCGATGGTGGGTCAAAAGAAGCTGGTCCACAATGAGAATGAAGTGGCGGCGAAGCTCGCCGGGCAGGGACGGCAAGGCGGGAGCACGGGCGGGGGTCAGACCACCGAGCCGGCAAGATCTCGTACCAAGCTCCACAGCGCGGAAGGTCAAGCGGCCTCCCAAGATGAGGCGAGAGTCTCACCTTCAGGAACCGGGGTAGCTCATGAACGGGCCCGGCAGACAGGTGAAGCGGTCCCTGTGCGTACCGATCGTCAGGCGGATCACCCTTTTGAACCCGAAACCGATGCTCTGCGACGGCGCCTCTACGATGCTGTCCTGGAAGGCGACAAAGGCGAGATCTTGCCCTTGGTTGAGGAATCCCTGTCTGAAGGCATCCCTGCTCTGGATATTCTCAACGGATCCCTGATACCCGCCATCGACGAAACCGGCAGGCTATTCGGGGCGGGCATCTACTTCTTGCCTCAGCTTATGTTGTCCGCGGAAACGATGAAGATGGCCTTCGACCGCCTCAAACCGGAACTTGCGGAGACCAAGTCCGGGCAGGATGGAGCCGGCGTCATAGTGCTAGCCACAGTCCAAGGAGACGTCCATGATATAGGAAAGAACCTGGTCGCGGTCCTGCTGGAAAACCACGGGTTCACAGTTCACGATTTGGGCAGAGACGTGAAACCCAAGACGGTGCTCCAAGAAGCCCGCAGGCTCTCAGCCGACTTGGTGTGCCTAAGCGCCCTGATGACCACAACCATGCCGAAGATGAAAGACGTAATCGACCTTTTTGCCCAAGAGGGATTCGACTGCCCCGTGATCGTCGGCGGAGCGGCTACGACCAAGTCCTTCGCGAATGAGATCGGAGCCGCCGGATACGGTCGTGACGCTCAGGAGGCGGTTACTCAGGCCAAGAAGGT
>DAIRWA010000139.1:0-4827 GCA_036802545.1 Bacillota bacterium
ACTGTGGAAAAGAATAGATTTCTAGGACTAAAGCGCGCTTGGTATAAGTTCTCGCTGAACAAGACATCGGTCTTGGGACTCTGCATCATCGTCCTGGTTGCCGTATGCGCCATATTTCAACCGTGGCTAGCCCCCTATCCGGAACACGCGGGGGCGTACGCTGATTTTACCAACGCCAACCGCCCTCCTTGTGCCGAGTTTCTCTTGGGCACAGACGGTGTGGGGCGCGACATTCTAAGCCGTATAATGTACGGTTTCCGCGGCGCCTTCACCTTGGGCCTAGGCTGCCTTGCGCTGGTAGTGCCGGTAGGAGTCATTCTGGGACTCGCAGCAGGGTATTTCAGGGGGAAATGGATCTCCACTCTGATCATGCGTGTAACAGATGTGTTTCTGTCCATCCCTCCTCTTGTCATGGCGCTTTCTGTCTGCGCCATCTTGCGCCCTACACTTTTCAACTCACTTCTGGCTGTAAGCGTTTCGTGGTGGACCTGGTATTGCCGGTTAGTATACGGAATGAGTACCTCCCTCCGAAACGAGATGTACATCAAATCAGCGGAGCTTATCGGAGCAAGTCGTGGGCATATTTTGTTTCGCGAGATCTTGCCCAACTGCTTCGGCGCAGTGTTCACCAAAATGACCCTCGATATGGGCTGGATCATTTTGACTGGCGCATCGCTTGGCTTTGTTGGAATGGGCGAGCAACCCCCGACTCCGTCCCTTGGTACTATGGTGGCTGATGGGGCTAAGTATCTCCCCGCGCAATGGTGGGTCGCTATCTTTCCGGCCATTGCCATCATGATCATTGTCCTGGGCTTTAACCTCCTTGGTGACGGGGTCAAGGACATGCTCTCAAGTGAGGAGTGATGGTATTGGCACATAACGTTGTGGATATAAGAGACTTGTTCGTCAGGTACCGTATATTCGGTGGACAGGTGAAGGTGCTAAACGGCGTCAATCTGGTGGTTAGAAGAGGTGAAAAGGTTAGCATCGTTGGCGAGACTGGGTGTGGAAAGACCACAACAGTAAAGTCGATCCTTAGAATCCTGCCGCGACAGGCTACCACGACCCGCGGTGAAATCTTGTTCAATGGGACAGACGTCCTAAGAATGAGAGAGAGTCAGATAATGAAGGTCCGGAGCTCTGGGGCGTCCATGATATTCCAAGATCCGACTATGTCACTGAACCCGGTCTATACCATTGGTGAGCAAATGGGAGCCGTGATCCGGTACTCCGGCCAGCCGGATGCCAACAAGAAAGAGGTTCAGCATGCACTGGCCGTCAAGGCACTACAAGAAACGTCCATGCCTGACCCGGAACGTATACTTCAGTGTTATCCTTTTCAGTTGAGCGGAGGCATGCGTCAAAGAATCTCTATCGCGATGTCCCTCGCTACTCCCAGAGATCTCGTGATAGCCGATGAACCTACCACTAACCTGGATGTGACCATCCAAGATCAGGTTCTCAGGATTCTTAAGGAGAGGGTTGAGGCAAAAGGCAGCTCACTCATCCTGATCACCCACTCGCTTGGTGTGGCTCGAGAGACCAGTGACCGCGTCTATGTCATGTACGCAGGTAACATGGTAGAAGCGGCTCCCACGAAGGAACTGTTCGCCGAGCAACTACACCCATACACGAAGGCGCTTATCTCGTGCATTCCTAGCCTGACCGGTCGGGGTGTGGCTGAGGGGATTCCGGGCAGGCTTCCCAACTATATCGATCCACCAAAGGGCTGTCGGTTCGCGCCCCGTTGCGCAAGCGCTATGTCACGTTGCCACGAAGAAAGGCCTGAGTACGTGGATATTGGCGGGGAGCATCAGGTTGCTTGCTTCCTGTATGGGGGAGAGGGTGAGGGCATATGAGCGCTCAGGTAGTATTGGATGTAAAGGGCTTAATGAAGTACTTCCCGATTACTTCTGGAAAGCAGAAGGGAAAAGCTGTCAAGGCCATCGATGGCATTGACTTCTTCATACGAGAGGGGGAAACGCTTGGCCTCGTGGGCGAATCGGGCTCCGGAAAGAGTACCACGGCTTACTGTGTAGTCGGGATGTATTCGACTACCGCAGGCGAGATGACTTTCAAGGGCCAGGATATAAGCCAAGACGTCTCAAAACGCCCCCTGGCCATTAAGAAGGATATAGGTATGGTTTTCCAGGATCCGGGGACTACCCTAAACCCGCAACGCTCGGTCAAACAGATCCTATCGCTACCCCTCTCAGTGCACGGTATGGTGGACAAGGGCGATCCGACGGGTCAACTGCTGAAGCTTCTTGAAGATGTAGAGCTTCCAACTGAGTATTTGTACAAGTATCCTGCGTCGCTAGGTGGTGGCGAACGGCAAATGCTAGCGATAGCTAGAGCGCTTGCCACCGATCCATCCATGATCGTTCTCGATGAGCCAACATCATCCTTGGATGTATCGGTACAGGCTAAGATCATCAACATGCTGCTCCGGTTGCAGGCCCGCCGCAATCTCGCGTACCTGTTTATCACCCATGATCTAGGCCTCATGAGAAACCTCGCGTCGCGAGTGGCCATCATGTATCTGGGCAAGATCGCTGAGATAGCCCCGACACACAGATTCTTCTCTGCGCCGCTGCATCCATACACCCAGATGCTTCTTTCAGCGATACCGGTCATAAGCGAGGAAGAGGAATTGCTCAAGCCAAGAAAGGTCTCACCCAAAGGCGAGATACCCAGCCCGGTCGACGTGCCTCCGGGTTGTGGCTTCAACACTCGTTGTCCTTTTGCTATCGAGCGGTGCTTCGTAGAGGATCCAAACATGAAACAGGTCGAGGCTGACCACTTGGTGCGCTGTCACCTTGTAAGCGCAGAACTCGAAGGGAAATCAGTGTAGTCAGAAAGGATGAGGACGGTGGCAACAAAACAACTTACGTCTTTGACTGAGATAGAAGATTTTGTCCGCGGAGCTACTTTTTTCGGCACCGGTGGAGGCGGTTCTTATGAGAGCGGAGTTGACGTGTTATCCAAGTTGCTTGAGGCCGGGCAAAAGATCGGCTGGGTCGATGCCTCCGAGATTAGCGACGACGCCATGACGGCCTGTCCTTTTGGAATGGGCTCCATAGCTCCTAAGGGCGAAGAAGTAAAGAAGCAGCGTGAAGCATTCGGATGTACTGTCGAAAAGTATCCACGAGGCGTCAGCTTTGCGAAGGCCGTCGCGGTTCTCGAGGAGGAAACTGGGACGAAGGTCGATGTGTTGGTCCCAATTGAGTTGGGTGGCGGCAATTCCTCCTCTTGCATTGCCTCTGCCATCCTAAGCGGTCGCATAACCGTTGACGGCGATTACACTGGCCGCGCCATACCGGAGATCTATCAGACCACTCCATATATCTATGAGAAGCAGCTTCTGCCCCTTGGTTCTTGTGACACCTGGGGTAATATTTGCACAGTAAAAGAAGCCGTCAATTGGCGCATGGCGGAGAGGATCGGTAAGATGCTGAGCGTTGCAGCCTTCACGGGCTGTGCCATGGCCGGTTTTGCCTTTACCGCCAAAGAGATGAAGGAAGTACTAGTTCACGGTACGCTAACAGAGTCTTACGAGGTGGGGAAATCCATCCGCGAGGCCCGCGAGCGCGCTGAAGATCCTGTTCTGGCGCCCGTGAAAATGCTTGGCGGGTGGGTCCTCTGTCGTGGAGTGGTTTCGAAGAAGGAGTGGTGGGACAAGGACGGTTATTATTGGGGATGGCACACTTTCAGCGGAACCGGGGACTATGCCGGAACTGAGCTCCGCGTGTTCTTCAAGAACGAAAACCATCTATGTTACAAGAACGATGAAGTCCACGTGACAAGCCCCGACATGATCATAGTTGTAGACGATAAGACTGGCGAGCCCATCACTAACACGCTGATTGAAGAGGGAATGGAAGTGGCGGTTGTAGCCGTTAAGGCTCGAGACGTATTCCGGACAGAACGTGGACTCGAAGCTCTCGGACCCCAGAATTTTGGCGAGGAATCACCCTACACACCCGTCGAGAAGAGGCTCTAGGTAGCATATTCCTCTTGATATCGACGTTTGGTGTTGATCACCATCAATGAGATGCCTTGGAAGGAAGGTTCTGATGCCCCGAAAACTGCTTACGAACATAACCGAGATCGAAGACTTCGCAAGAGGAGCTACCTTCTTTGGGACAGGCGGCGGTGGGACTTACGAAGCCGGCGTGGAGGCGCTTAGTGAACAATTGTCGGCAGGACGTGAGATAGGATGGGTCGATGTGACTGATGTCTCTGATGACGGATTCACCGCGAGCGCTTTTGGCATGGGATCCATCGCCCCCAAGACCCAGGAAACACACCGTGAGATCGAGAGCTTTGGCCTCGACCCGCAATCTGAGGTGTACCCCAGACGTAACGAACGACTTATTAGAGCCCTGGTTCATCTCGAGGAGCTCACTGGCAAAAGGATTGAGGTATTAGTACCAGGTGAGATCGGCGGTGGGAATTCTTGCGCCTGTATTGCCGTCGCGGCGGAAAGCGGTCGATTAGCCGTTGATGGAGATTACGCCGGTCGAGCAGTTCCGTCCATTTTTCAGACAGGTCCCTACCTTGCCGGCAAGCCCCTCCTGCCCTTGGCCTCGGTGGACGGTTGGGGCAACGTGGCGTTCATCGAAAGCACTTACAACTGGCGAATGGCGGAACGTATAGGCAAATACCTCAGCGTCGCCGGTTTCTTGGGTTGTGGGTTGGCCGGTTTCCTGATGCCTGGTGCGGATATGAAAGAGGCCGTTTTCAAAGACACAATGACTCAGAGTTATGAGATAGGCCGACTTATACGTGAGAAGCGTGAGCGTGGTGAGGATCCTGTGACGGCGG
>DAIRWA010000140.1:0-4824 GCA_036802545.1 Bacillota bacterium
GCAACCTTCACCCTGATCCTGTCGCCCATGTACGCCGGCGAACTGGACCTCTACCCGCTCGACGCCGTGCTCCAGTTTCTTCGGGACCTGGCGTCGGTCACGGATTACTGGGACTTTACCGGATACCACAGCGTATCCTACGAGCCCAGGTACTTCTATGACGCGTTCCACCACAGGAACGCGGTTGGCGCTATGGCTTTAGCCAAGATGTTCGATGACAGCAGCATCTACGTCCCCGAGGATTTCGGGGTACATGTCACCCAAGGAAATGTTAACGATCGCCTTGCCCGCTACGTAGTGGAGCCTCCTGACTTATCCGCCAACGATTGCCTGTTGACCGTTCTAATGTACCACGACGTCAAGACCGCGCAGGGAGGGGACTACTCCGTCACCGGCGAAACACTAAGGGCGCAGCTACTTGCCCTCAAAGAGGCCGGCTACGCGAGTGTCTCGTTCGAACAGGTCATCGCCTACGTTGAGCGTGGAGCGCCGCTTCCCGCCAAACCGCTTGTTATCACAATGGACGATGGATATGAGGGATGCGTGACCATCGCCGCGCCGATCCTCGCGGAATTAGGGATGTGCGCAACGGTGAATCCTATCGGCGTCTCAATAGGAAAGAGCGAGTACAAGGACACCGGAGTACCGATAACGCCGCACTTCGCGCTGGAAGATGCCCTTCCTTGGGTGCGGTCCGGGGTCCTTAGCATACAGAGTCACGGGTTCGATATGCATCACGTGCCCGAACTGGACCGGGACGTCTATCGCCAGGGCGTGCTCCCAAAGCCGGGCGAGAACGAGGAGAGGTACATCGAGGAGTTCCGCGCCGATTTCGCATCGTCGCGAGAAGCCATCGAGGATGCGCTACATGCTCCGGTCACTGTGTACGCCTACCCATTCGGGCTCAACACGGAGCTGACAGAGGTGCTGCTTTCGGAGATGGGGGTCAAAGTGACGCTGACTGTGGAAGAGGGCATCAACACCATCGTTAAGGGACTCCCGCAGAGCCTTCGGGGTTTGAGGCGCTGCTCGGTCAGCGAGAACCTATCACCGTCAGCGTTGCTCGATTATGTGGAGGGGTTGAGGCAAGGTGGGTCCGATGAATGAGCAGATCGAAGCGAGGATCATAGAGTTCTTCCGGTCAAAGGGCCGGGCGCAGGGTCTGGAGTATGACACGGACCTCTTCAAAGGCGGGTTCGTCGACTCTCTGTTCGCGTTTGAGGTAGTCGTGTTCCTGGAGGAGACCTTTGGCGTCAAGATTGAGAACCGGCAGATAACCCTGGAGAATTTTCGCTGCGTAAGAGCTATTGCTGACACTGTCAGGCGAGCGGGAGGTGTCTAAGATGGGAGATCCGGTCTCAAAGGCGAAAACGGTTAAGTGCTTGGTTTGGGACCTGGATAACACTCTGTGGGATGGGATCTTGCTCGAGGGCGGCGGAGTTCGCCTGAGGCCGGGCGTTGTCGAAGTGATTCAAGAGTTGGACAGGCGAGGAATCCTGCATTCTATCGCCAGCAGAAACGAACCTGACGATGCGCTCCGGGAACTCAACCGGTTTGGCGTCGCCGAGTATTTCCTTGTTCCTCAGATCGGGTGGAACAACAAGTCAGGGTCGGTCGCGGAAATCGCCCGCCGGCTCAATCTGGGGCTGGATACATTCGCCTTCATAGACGACCAACCTGTGGAGCGGGAGGAAGTTGCGTTCCACCATCCCGAGGTGCGCGTCTACGACGCCGGCGACTACCTGCGCCTTCCCGACCTTCCCGAGTTCACGCCCAAGTTCATCACCGAGGATTCACGGCTAAGACGCAAGATGTACCAAGATGACCTCAAACGACAAGGCGAAGAGGAGAGATTCCGGCAGAGCCTCGCGAGCGAAGCCGGCGAGACCCGGGACTCAACTGGAAACCCTCACGAGGCTTTCCTGAAGTCCCTCGACCTGCGCTTGACCTTATCGCCGGTTAGGGAAGATGACCTTCAGCGGGCGGAAGAGTTGACCTTACGTACGAACCAGCTGAACTCTACGGGGATTACGTTCGGGTACGAGGAGCTGCGAGGCTTCATCCACTCCTCAAAGCATTTGTTTCTGGCCGCTGAACTGGAGGACAAGTTCGGCAGCTACGGCAAGATCGGCCTGATGTTGGCCGAGCGAACGGAGGCCGCCCTTCATATAAGGCTACTCCTCATGTCCTGCCGGGTGATGAACAGGGGTATTGGCTCGGCGTTAATCGTGCACCTGGCAAAGGTCGCCAACCCCAGTGGACTCCCCTTGCTGGCGGACTTCGTGGCTACCGGCCGAAACCGCATTATGTACGTGACCTACAAGATGATGGGGTTCACCGAGGTCTCAAGCGATGGAGACAGAAGTGTGTTGAGATACGAGGGAGGCCCAAGGGTGTTCCCGGAGTACCTGAATGTGGCGGTGACGGAGTAGAACGTCTCACTCTCGCGGTCTATCGTGAACCAGAGGCGAGTCTTTCTTGCCGTGCAGGATGTCTTCTGGAGTTATGGCCGTAACAGGGTGGCCGGCAAAGTCTTTGGTGTTGTACGTGCATATGGCTTCAACACCAGCGTCCATCATCTGGGCGACGATGTATGCGTCGAAGCTGCGCTGACCTGTAACCCTAGATTCCGCAACCAATGATTGCAGGATATTGAGAGCGGCGGGGGAAGGCTGCAAGACCGGGAACAAGGCCGAATATCTCTTGACAAGGTCCAGACCCTCGTCAGAGGTTGCGGGTTTTTCCATTCGGTGAGCGTCGGTAATCACAGCGAAAAACTCGAGGAGTATCTGGGGGAACAGGCAGGCCAGGACGGTACCCGACTCTACTGCTTCAGTCAACTTTCGTGACGGCCCGTGGTGGGGAGCATCACCCTGAATGGCGTATATGAGAACGTTGGTGTCAACTAGGATCATGGCAATCCTCTGCCTCCGTAGATCTCTTCTCTGGACAACTGGCCTATGACCTTGCCTTTGCGAACGGGAAGGGCGACTTGGGGTTTAGTCACGGCGAGAAACCGCTCAAGCGCCTCCAAGACCAGTTCGTTCTTGGGGCGACCGAGCGCGTTCGCGACCTCATCCAGTCGGAAGACCAAATGTTCCTTGCCGTGAGGGACGTTGACCCGGAGTGTCTTGGCGGCTCCATCTTGCCCCCGTGTGTGGTTTCCTTGACCAAGTCGCAGCCACTCCAGCAAGTCGTTTTGAGAGAATCGCCAGCCTCGCCCCACTTTCTGTGCAGGAATGATGCCCTGCCTCGCATAGGCGCGAATCGTGTACGCCGACAAGTTGAGCATCGCTGCCGCTTGTTTAGGGGTTAAGAATACGTCGTCCATGGGTGGCACCTCCTACCGGCATCGTACACAAGTTGCCAACATAAAGCAATACAGAACAACATACTTACATTTCATCTTGCTGCAGCGATCCGTTGCTATGAGTGGTACGGGGAAGCGGATTTCCTATTGTGATACCTAATGCTTAAGGTATATGATGGTATCAGCCGATGATATCTGGTTGAGAATGCATTGCATGATCCCATGGCCTTTCGGAGAGCGTTTGCCTGTTCGAGTCAGGAGGTGTGAAGATTTGGAGCGAGAGCAGTTCACCGTGAGGGCGCCCAAGGAGCTTGTAAGTCTTGTGCGCGAAGAGGCTGCTGCCTACGGTGATTCTATCAATGACTTGGTTGTATCGGCTGTCCAAAAAGAGGTGTCCGCAAGGAGGCAACTCCGCCTCCTAGATCAGATTGAGAAGGAACGAGAGGTAATGGCTGCGCGCGGGTTGCAGCCCGACTCGACGCCATTGGTAAGGCAGATCAGAATGGGGAGCGATCGACATAAATAGACGGACGTACTGCCTAGATACCAGCGTTCTCGTGAAAGCCCTCGTGCCCGAGGAGGGTAGCACCCAGGCAATGGACCTCTTGCGCGAAGCAGTGAGCTCCGGTAGTCGGTTGATCGCGCCCGCCTTTGCTTGGGCGGAAGTCGGCACCGTGTTGGTGAAGAAGATGAAAGCCGGACTCATTACGGATACGGAAGCCACGATTGCTTGGGATCGGTTCGTATCACTATCGATTGACTATCTTCAGGATGCGTCCGTTCTACAAGCGGCTTGGGACATTTCCCTACGGTACCAGTTTCCGACAATGTACGATGCCTCATTCCTCGCAGTTTGCGATAGAGTGGCAGAAGAGTCCCGGGGTTCGCTGGAGTTTTGGACCGCCGATATACAATTGGTTCGGGACCTCGGTTCGTCGCCTCCACCTTATATGAAACTCCTGAAGGGTGTGGAAGTCAGGGGCATCAGGTGATTAGGGGCAGGAACGTCATATGGTACTCGCTTGGAGACTTGGGAAATCATCGGGAGGGGATTTGATGCAGGTCGGCGTCGATGTGGGTGGGTCTTTAACCAAGGTGGCAATTGTTACCGAGGGGGATAGGCAGTTCCGGCTTTTGGAGTATACAGATGCCGGACGAGTCTCAGAGGCCTTGCCTCTAGGGGTTCCTATCCACGCCACTGGATGCGGCGCGACGGAATTGCTGAAGCGTCTTGGAAGCAGAGTCACAGTGCAAGATGAGCTCGAGTGCTTTTGCGTCGGTGCCAGGCAGTTGGCCCAAGAGCAGGGCATGGGCAGCCATCCATTCGTGTTGACCAGTATGGGGACGGGGACATCGGTTTTCCGCGTAACGGGGGAGAGCGGCGCCAGTACCGGCACAAGGGCCGATAGCAGTGCCGACAACAGGGAAGCTACTGGACCCGATTCCGAAGCCGGCTCCAGATGCGGTACCCGAGTAACAGGGACAGGTGTCGGCGGCGGTACGATAACAGGCTT